>CAYMQR010000059.1:0-14884 GCA_964392195.1 uncultured bacterium
AGACTCGCATCGGCCGCGGGGCCAAGCTCGACAACCTGGTGCAGATCGCCCACAACGTGACCGTGGGCCCGCATTGCGCGTTCGCTGCGCAGGTGGGGATCGCGGGGTCGACCCGCGTCGGCACCTGGGTCCAGCTCGGCGGCCAGGTCGGGGTGGTCGGTCACATCACCATCGGCGACCGGTCCAGGATCGGCGCGCAGTCCGGTGTGCCGGGCGACATCCCCGCCGGCGCGGAGGTCACCGGACGGCCGCCGGTTCCCCATCGCGACTTCCTCAAGATCAAGGCCGCCGAGAGCAGCCTCCCCGAGCTGCGTGCGCGCGTCCGGGAGCTGGAACGCCAGCTCGAACGACTGGCCAAGACACGGGACGAGGGCGAGGGTGCGTCGCCTCGATCCTCCGACCCGAGGGAACCATGACGGAGCCGATGACGCCGGACGGGGACTCCGCCGTGCTGGGCGTGACCGAGATCATGGGCCTCATCGCCCATCGTTACCCGATGCTGCTGCTCGATCGCGTCCTCGAGATGGACTCCCGGCACGCGGTCGGGATCAAGAACGTCACGGCGAACGAGCCGTATTTCCAGGGGCACTTCCCGGGACGGCCGCTCATGCCCGGAGTGCTGATCGTGGAGGGGATGGCGCAGCTCGCCGGCGTGTGGGTCATGCGGGAATCGCCCCCCGACGGCGAGGGCTGGCTGCCGAGCCTGACGGGGATCGACCAGGCGCGCTTCCGCCGCCCGGTGGTGCCCGGCGACACCCTCCGCTACGAGCTCTGCAACCCCAAGGGACGGCGCAGCCCCGCCCTGATCTTCTGGCGGTTCGACTGCCGGGCGACGGTGGACGGGCAGCTCGTCTGCGATGCCACGATCAGCGCGGCCTTCTCGCGCCCGGAGCGACCATGATCCACACCTCGGCGCTGGTCTCGCCCGGCGCCCGGATCGGCGAGGGCGTCACGATCGGCCCGTTCTCCGTGATCGGACCCGACGTCGAGATCGGTGCGGGCTCGACGATCGCGCCGCACGTGGTCATCGACGGGCACACGCGGCTGGGCGCCAAGGTCCAGGTGTTCCAGTTCGCGAGCGTGGGTGCGCCGCCGCAGGACCTCAAGTACGCCGGCGAGCCGACGCGGGTCGAGATCGGCGACGGCACGGTCGTGCGCGAGTCGGTCACGATCCACCGCGGCACCGAGCCCGGCGGCGGGCTGACCCGGGTCGGCGCCGGGTGCCTGATCATGGCCTACGCCCACGTCGCCCACGACTGCACGCTGGGTGACCGCGTGATCCTCGCCAACGGCGTCCAGCTCGCGGGCCACGTCACCATCGAGGACTTCGCGATCCTCGGCGGGCTGTGCGCCGTGCACCAGTTCGCGCGCGTCGGCACGTCGGCGATGCTCGGCGGCGGTACCATGGCGAGCAAGGACGTGGTGCCGTTCGTCCACTGCGCGGGCAACCGGGACGTGCAGCTCCACGGCATCAACAGCCTGGGGCTCAGGCGCCGCGGCTTCAGCGAGCACCGCATCCGGACCCTCAAGGACGCCTACCGGCTGCTGTTCCGCTCGGGGCTCCGGCTCTCCAAGGCGATCCAGGAGGTGGAGTCGAGCCTCGAGGTCAACGAGGACGTGGCGCACCTGCTCGCGTTCATCCGCGGCTCGGAGCGCGGAATCCACGTGTGAGCATGGCGGAGCCGATTCCCGTCGCGGTGGTCGGCAGCGGCTATTACGGCAGCCGGCACGTCGCCAAGTACCGCTCGCTCGAGGGCGCGCGACTGGTCGCGGTCGTGGACGTCGACCCCGCGCGGGCGCGCGCGGCGCTCGGCGACCATCCGGCAGAGATCCTCACCGATCCGCGTGAGCTGGTCGGCAAGGTGCGCGCCGCGAGCGTCGCGGTGCCGACCACGGCGCACCACGAGGTCGTGGTCGGGTTGCTCGAGAGCGGCATCGACGTGCTGGTCGAGAAGCCGATCGCCGCGACCCTCGCGGAAGCCGAGGAGATGGTGGCGGTCGCCGCCCGGCGCGGTCGCGTGCTCCAGGTCGGTCACCTCGAGCGCTTCAACCCGGTGATCCAGGCCGTCGAGGGGCGGATCTCGCGCCCGCTCTTCGCCGAGGTCCAGCGCATGGGGCCGTACACGCAGCGCGCCACCGACGTGGACGTGGTCCTCGACCTCATGATCCACGACCTCGACCTGCTGCTGCACTGGGTGGCCGAGCCGGTGCGCTTCGTCCACGCGGTCGGCGTAGCCGTGGTGACGCCCAACGTCGACATCGCGAACGCGCGCATCGAGTTCGAGGGCGGCTGCGTCGCGAACGTGACGGCGAGCCGCGTCAGCGTCGACCGCACCCGCAAGGTCCGGCTCTTCCAGCCGTCGGGCTACTGGTCGCTCGACCTCGACCGGAAGACCGCGTCGGGCTTCCGCCACACGCCGGGATCCGGGGGCAGCGGGCAAGCGGCGATCGAACCGGCGTTCGTGGAGATCGTCGACTCGGACGCGCTCGCGAGCGAGATCGCGAGTTTCGTCGAGCGGGTCCGGGATCGCGGCCGGCCGGTGGTCTCGGGCGACGACGGGCGGCGCGCCCTCGCGCTCGCCAGGCGGATCCTCGCCTCCATGGCGGAGCACCGCGACCGGGTCTCCGCCGCCCTGGGCCGGACGAGGACGGGTTCGTGAGCGCGGGCGGGTTGATCGCCGCCCGCGCCGCATCGGCCCTCGAGGCGAGCGGTGGCCGCGCCGGTGCCGCGCCCCCGGCGGACGCGGCGAGCGCGGGGCAGGGGAGCGTGCCACGCCGCATCCTGGTGGTGGCGGGCGAAGCCTCCGGGGATCAGCACGCGGCGAACTGGGTGCGCGAGGCCCGCAAGCTCGAGCCCGGTGCGCGGTTCGTGGGGCTCGGTGGCCCTCGCATGCGCGCCGAGGGCGTCGACGTCCTCGTCGACTCGGAAGAGGTCGCCGTCGTCGGGCTCTTCGAGGTGCTCGCGCACCTCGGCGCGATCGTTCGCGCGTTCCTGACGCTGGTGTCGTTCGCGCGCCGCGAGCGGCCCCAGCTCGCCGTGCTGGTCGACTTCCCCGACTTCAACCTGCTGCTGGCGCGGGTGCTGCACGCTCTCGGCGTGCCGATCGTCTACTACGTGAGCCCGCAGCTCTGGGCGTGGCGTCGCGGGCGCGTGAAGCTGATCGCGCGGCTCGTGCGCCGGATGCTCGTGATCTTCCCGTTCGAGGCCGAGTTCTACCGGTCGCACGGGGTGGACGTGTGCTTCGTCGGCCACCCGCTGGTCGACTCGCCGCCGCCGCAGGCGTCCGTGGCCGAGACCCGCGCGGCGCTCGGAGTCGCGGAGGGGGAGCGCCTGGTGGCCTTGCTGCCGGGCAGCAGGCGTGGCGAGGTGCGCCGTCTGCTGCCGCCGATGCTGGAGGCCGCGGGACGGCTCGCCGCGACCCGCCCCGGGCTGCGCTTCGCGCTGCCGCTCGCGGCGACCCTCGACGAGAGCGACGTCGCGCAGCTGCTCGCGCGCTCGCCGGTACCCGTGGTGGTGCGGCCGGAGCTGGTGCGCGAGATCCTCGCCGCCGCGCTCGTCGGCATCGTGACGAGCGGCACCGCCACGCTCGACGCCGCACGCGCGCACCTGCCGATGGTGATCGTATACCGGGTGACGCGCCTGACGTTCTGGCTCGCGCGGCTCCTGATACGCGGCGTCGACCACTTCGGGATGCCCAACATCATCGCCGGGCGCGCGATCGTGCCCGAGCTGCTGCAGGAGAGCGCGAGCCCCGAGGAGATCGCGCGGCAGGCGGGACGGCTGCTGGACGACCGCGAGCTGGCGGCTCGGACGCGCGCCGACCTCGCCGACGTGGAGCGCGCGCTCGGCGCGCCCGGCGCCAGCGCGCGCGCGGCGGAGGCGGCCCTCGAGGTCGCGGCTGCGGCCGCGCCGGTGCGGGTGCGGACGAGCTCGACGCGTGACCTCGGCCGCCGCCTGCTGCCGTACTTCAAGCCCCACACCGGCAAGCTCGCGCTCGCCGTCGCGTGCATGGGTGTCGTGTCGGTGATGACCGCGGCGCCCGCGTTCCTGCTCCGCGACATCCTGGACAAGGTCTTCATCGGCCACGACAAGGCGTTGCTTTATGGCCTCTCGGGCGCGGTGGTCGGTGTGTTCCTCGCGAAGGGCCTCGGCGACTACGGCCAGTCCTATCTGATGCAGACGATCGGGCGGCGCGCCATCTCGAACCTCCGCGCGGACCTCTTCCGGCGCATCGTCGATCTGCCGCTGCGGTTCTTCCACGACAATCCGACCGGCACGCTGCTCGCTCGGATCACCTACGACGTCGAGCTGGTGGAGCGGGCGGCGGTCCGCAGCGTGGTGTCCTCGGTCATGGAGCTCGGCACGCTGATCTTCCTGACCGGCGCCGCGATCAAGCTCAACTGGCAGCTCTCGATCATGGGCGTGGCGGTGTTCCCGGTCGCGGTCGTGCCGATCGTCGCGTTCGGGCGCAAGATCCGCCGCACCAGCCGCAAGAGTCAGATCAGCATGGGGGACCTGGCGAGCTCGTTGCACGAGACCGCGGTCGGGATCCGGGTGGTGAAGGCGTTCCGTCTCGAGACCGCGATGCGGGCCCGCTTCGAGGCCGAGAACGAGCGGCTGTTCGGGCTGATGCGCCGGATCATCCGGGTGCAGGCGCTGAGCTCGCCGCTGATGGAGTTCCTGGGTTCGTTCGGGATCGCCGGGGTGTTGCTGTTCGGCGGGCATCAGGTCATCGACGGGGGGCAGACGCCCGGACAGTTCGCGGCGTTCCTGTTCTGCCTGCTCAACGTCTACCGGCCGGTCAAGAACCTGAGCAAGCTCAACAACGCCGTGCAGGAAGGCCTCGCCGCGGCGGATCGGATCTTCGAGGTGATGGACACCCGCTCGGCGGTGCCCGAGCTTCCCGACGCGCGCCCGCTCGGCCGGGTGCGCGGCGCGGTGCGCTTCGATCGCGTCACGTTCGCCTACGAGGACGAGCCGGTGCTCGAGTCCTTCGACCTCGACGTCGAGCCGGGGACGGTGGTCGCGCTGGTCGGTGCGAGCGGCTCGGGCAAGAGCACGCTCGTGAACCTGCTCCCGCGCTTCTACGACGTGCAGGCAGGCGCCATCACGATCGACGGCAAGGACGTCCGCGAGGTCACGATCGCGAGCCTCCGCGACCAGATCGGCCTGGTGGACCAGCAGACGTTCCTCTTCAACGACACCGTGCGCGCCAACATCGCCTTCGGCCGCCCCGGCGCCACGGACGCGGAGATCGAGGCCGCCGCGCGGGCCGCCCACGCCGAGGGCTTCATCCGCGCGCTGCCCCGTGGCTACGACACCGTGATCGGCGAGCAGGGGCTGCGGCTCTCGGGCGGCCAGCGGCAGCGGATCTCGATCGCGCGCGCGATCCTCAAGAACCCGCCGATCCTGCTGCTGGACGAGGCGACGAGCGCCCTCGACAGCGCGTCCGAGAAGGAAGTGCAGGCGGCGCTCAACGTGCTGGTGAAGGACCGCACCACCTTCGTGATCGCGCACCGCCTCTCCACCATCGAGCACGCGAGCCGGATCCTGGTGCTCGCCGGGGGCAAGGTCGTCGAGGACGGCACCCACGACGAGCTGCTCGCTCGCGACGGCGTGTACACGCGCTTCTATCGCGAGCAGTTCCGCAGCGCGGGGTCGAGCGTTCCCGCCGCCCCCGCCGCCGGGGCGGTGTGAACGAGCCGCGCCCCGCGAAGCCCAGGTCGGCGTGGCGCCGGCTTCGCAAGCGTGCGGTCCAGGCGCTGACGCTGAAGGTCGGGCCGCCGCTCGCGGCCACCTACATCCGGCTCGTGCAGCTCACCTGCCGGGTCCGGATCCTCGAGGCCGAGCTCTATCCGGGGCTGTGGCGACGCGGGCCGTTCGTGCTGGCGTTCTGGCACGGCCGGATGCTGGCCTTCCCCCAGATGTTGTGGCCGGGCCAGCCGATGGACGTCCTGATCTCGGAGCACCGCGACGGCGAGCTGATCACGCGCACGATTCGCCACTTCGACATCGGCGCCGTGCGCGGCTCGTCGAGCCACGGCGCGAAGGGGGCCGTGCACGACATGATGCGCCGGCTCCGCGAGGGTGGGAACCTCGCGATCACCCCCGACGGACCGCGAGGACCGTGCGAGGTGGCGGCCCCGGGGGCGGCCATCCTGGCGTCGGCCGCGGGCGTCCCGGTGACGCCGGTGTCGTGGGTGGCCAAGCCCGCGGTCCACCTCGGGAGCTGGGACCGCTTTCTGTTGCCGGCGCCGTTCGCGCGGATCGTGTACGCGATCGAACCCGACCTCACCGCCCCCCCGGGGCTCGGCGCCGACGAGATCGCTGAGCTCTCGGCCGAGCTCACCCGGCGCCTCAACCGCGCCAGCGAGCGCGCCAAGGCGGCGATGGAGCGCGCCGACGATCCGCTCATCGACCCGCTCCCGGCGTCGGGGGCGAGCTGGCCGTACCGGATCTACGACGTGCTGCTCTCGGTCGGGCTGGTGTTGCTGCTTCCGGTGTGGGCGTACCGCTGGTTCTCGTCGCCGCAGGTGCGCCAGCGCTTCGGCGAGCGCTGGGCGCGATACCAGCCGCTGGTTCGTGCGCACCTCTTCGGGGGGCCCCGGCCCATCTGGATCCACGCGGTGTCGGTCGGTGAGGTCGCGGCGATCCTGCCGCTGGTGCGTGCCCTCACGTCGCCGGGGCCGGGTGGCGAGCCGCCACAGCGGGTGGTGCTGAGCACCGTGACGGTGACCGGCAACGAGACCGCGCGCGCCAAGGCCCCGCCGGGCACCGACGTCCTCTACCTGCCGATCGACCTGAGCTGGGTGGTCCGCCGCGCGATCCGCGCCATCCGCCCGAGCTTGTTCGTGAGCACCGAGAGCGAAGTCTGGCCCGGGCTGCTGCGAGAGCTCGAGCGCGCCCGCGTGCCGACCGCGATGGCGAACGGGCGCGTCTCGGCGCGCACCGCGCGGCGCTATCGCTGGGCACTGGGGTTCCTCGGCGGGGCGCTGCGGAGGGTGTCGCTGTTCGCGGTCCAGAGCGAGGTGTTCCGCCGCCGGCTCGAGACGATGGGGGCGCCGCCGGATCGGATGCGCGTGCTCGGCAACCTCAAGTTCGATCTCGAGGTCGAGGCGCTCGACGCGGCGGGTCGTGCCGCGCGCCAGGCGTCGCTGGGCCTCGGCGGCGGTGGCCCGGTCCTGGTCGCGGGCAGCACCCACGACGGCGAGGAAGAGGCGGCGCTCGGGGCGCTCGAAGCGCTGCGCCGCGCCGGCCGACCCGCCGGCCTGGTCCTCGCGCCACGCCATCCAGAGCGGTTCGGGACCGTCGCCGCGATGCTGGAAGCGCGCGGCATCGCGTTCACGCGCTCGACCTCCGTCGAGACCGGGACGCGCGCCGAGGCGCCCGTCCACCTGCTCGACACGATCGGGCAGCTCCGCGCGGCGTACGGTGTCGGGGACGTCGCGTTCGTGGGTGGCACGCTCGCGCCGATCGGCGGTCACAACCTCCTCGAGCCCGCCGCGCATGGCGTTCCGGTGGTGTTCGGCCCTCACACCGAGAGCTGCGAGGAGATCGCGGCCGCGCTGCTCGAGGCGGGCGCGGCGGTTCGCGTCGCGAACGCGGCGGAGCTCGCCAGGGTGGTGGACGAGCTGGCGCGGGACGAGGCTCGCCGACGCGCGATGGGAGAGGCGGGCCGGGCGTTGATCGCCGCCCATCGCGGCGCGACGGCGCGTACCGCCGCGGCGCTCCGCGAGCTGCTCGCCACCTCGTCCGCCGTGACGCGCACGTGACGGTGCCCAGACGCGAAGTGGCGCGCGGACGTCGATGAGGGCGCAGGGAACCATGGCGGTTCGCGAGCGAGTCGAACGAGCCTTCTGGTCCGAAGAGGGCAGCACGGGCAACCCAGCTCTCGATCGGCTGCTCCAGCTCGTGGCGGCGGCCTTCGAGGTCGGCGTCCGGCTCCGCAACCGCGGTTTCGAGGCCGGCCTGCTTCGGGTCCATCGCGTCGGCTGCCCGGTGGTGTGCGTCGGCAACCTCACAGTCGGAGGGTCGGGGAAGACACCGGTCGTGGCGGCGCTGGCCTCGGGGCTCGCGGCGCGCGGTGAGTCGGTAGCGGTGCTGAGCCGCGGGTACGGGGGCGCACGGGGCGGCGGGTCGCGGCTCATCGAGCGGCCGGATGCTGCCGTCCACGGCGACGAGCCGGCGATGCTCGCGGCGCTGCTCCCGGAGTGCCGGGTGGTGGTGGGGCCGGACCGCGTCGAGTCCGCGAGGCTCGCGATCGCGAGCGGCGCGACGGTGGTGCTGCTCGACGACGGCTTTCAGCATCGCCGGCTCGCGCGAGACGTCGACGTGGTGGTGGCCGACGGTTCGCGCGGCTTCGGCAATGGCTTCCTCCTGCCACGCGGGCCGCTCCGCGAGCCACCCAGCGCCTTGCGCCGAGCGCACCTGGTGCTCGTCAAGGACGAGCCAGGGGCGTTTCGGGAGCTGATCCGGCACGGCATCCGCGATCTTGCGGAGGGCGTACCGGTCCACGAGTTCCGGCTGGTCGGCCGGGCTCTGGTGCACGCCGACGGCGCACGCGATCCCTTCGCTACCTTGCGGGGCCGGACGGTGACGCTGATGTCCGGGATCGGGAACCCAGCGGGATTCGATCGAGCTCTCCGTGAAGGTGGGGCGAGCGTCGTCGCGCGGGTCGACTTCGCGGACCACCACCGCTACGAGCCTGCGGACCTGCGGCACGCCGAGGAGGTCGCGCGCCGCGCGGGTGCCGAATGCATCGTGACGACCTCGAAGGATTTCACCAAGCTACGGAAGTTCGTTCAAGGATTTCGCGTACTCGCTCTGGAGGTCGCGGCCGAGCCACAGGGCGGCTTCGACTGGATCGAGTGGATCGGGCGGCGCATTGCGCTCGCGCGCGGAACTTGCACGGCGCCGTAGCGTGGTTCTCGGGTTGGGGGGATCGCGGAGAACCCGGCTGCCTCTCCGTCGAGCGGAACGGACACGAGTGCTCGGCGAAAGGCTTGCAGCGCAACTGCACCGAAGCTGCCGGAATTCGTGACGCGACGCAGCAAGCCGCGTAACGGCACTGCGAAGTCCGCGACGGCTCACGGATTTTGGTTGACATCGGAACAGCCTGCCCGTACAGTCAACCTGCGTTTGACTTTGAACGAGCGGGTGATCTGCACCCTCACGCTGAAGGAGCAAAGACGATGAGACAGTCACGGCGTAGCCATTCGGTGGTGGTCGGACTGGCGTTGGCGCTAGCCGCGTCAGCGGCAGCCGCGGCGCCGGCTGACGAAAACGCGATCCAGCCCCATCCCAGCTTCGAGGGACCGAGCGGCCTGATCCTCGTGCCCACGGCGGACACGCTGGACCAGTTCAAGTTCTCGCTGGGCGCGATCGCGAACATGCGGATCCAGGACGCGAACCTTCGCGACACGATCTCGCACGTGAACGAGCTCCGCGTGGTGGCCGCGGTCGGCCTCATGGACTGGTTGGAAGTGAGCGCCCGCCTGCCGTTCGTGTGGAACGCGAACCGCGACGAGCTCGGCCAGCCCGACGGCGAGCACAAGGGCCTCGGCGACGTCGCCATCAACGCCAAGGTCGCCATCCTCAAGGACGGCAAGCTCCTCGGCGACGGTGCCAAGGTCGCCCCGATCAACGTCGCGGGGATCGTCTCGTACCGCATCGGCGGCTCGGGCCGCGCGGACTACCGGGACAACGTTCAGTCGTTGCTCGGTGGCGAGGGTCTCGGGATCGACGTCATCTCGGTCGGCGGTCTCGTCGACGTCCCGGTCGATCTCGGCCGCAAGGGCGAGTACGTCTTCCAGGGGCCGATCCTGCTGACCGCCGGCGCGCAGGGCAACTTCGCGCTCGGCAGCCAGACCGACAACGGCCCGTCGGAGAAGGTCGACGCGACGATCTCGTACCACGGCGGGCTCGAGCTGCCCGTGTACGGCGACTACTACCTGCCTGGCGAGAAGCTCTCGCTCGAAGGTGTCATCCACGGCGAGACCAACGACCTCGAGAACGCCGACGACGATCCGCTCGCGGCGTTCGCCGGTGTGCGCTACGCGGTCGGCAACGGCCTCGGGATCGCCGGCGGGATCGACTTCGGCATCAGCAAGGCGAACGACGACTACCGTGGCGTGCTGGCGCTGACCTACGCCGGACCGGTGTCGCGTCCCGAGCCCGAGGTGGCGGCTGCCGCCGCGCCCGTCGAGCGCATCGTCGAGAAGGTCGTCGAGAAGGAGCGCTTCATCCTGCCCGACGTCAACTTCGCCTTCGACAAGCACAACCTCACGCCGCTTGGCACCGGCAAGGTCTACCTCCTCGCCCAGTACATCAAGGGCAAGAAGGTCAAGTCGGTCGAGATCGATGGCCACTGCGACGAGCGGGGCTCGGACGCCTACAACGACAAGCTCGGCACGCGCCGCGCCGACACGGTCAAGGCCGCACTCATCAAGTTCGGCGTGCCGGCTTCGGTCCTGTCGACGAAGAGCTACGGCGAGAAGTCGCCGCTCATCCCGGCGAAGGGCGAGTGGGCGTGGAGCGTCAACCGCCGCGTCGAGGTGGTCATCACGCCGGAGGGTGGCGAGCCTTCCCGTGGTCTGCCGGGCGTGACGGCTCCGATCCCGTCGCCGCATCCTTGATCCGATCCCGGCTCTCTTGAGCCGAAACGGCCCCTTCACGAGGTGAAGGGGCCGTTTTCTTTTTGGGCGCGGCCTACGCCGGGAGAGTCGCCGAGCGGCCGCCGGTGCCCGCGCATCGCCGCCTCTGCTATACGTGCCGCCTCCATGACGACCGCAATCGAGCGCCACGGGGAGGGAAACGCCTCGCCGCGTCCGGTGCCGTGGAGCGTCGTGGCGTTCGGTGGCACGGCGGTGTTCACGCTGGGCTTCTCGATCCTCGTGCTGGGGCTCGCGCCGGCGGGCGGTTGGCGGGACATCACGGAGTTCCAGTGGGCGGCCGCGGTGCTCGGCATCCCGCATCCTCCGGGCTCACCGGTCCCGGCGCTGCTCGGGCGGCTCGTGACCCTGGTACCGGTGGGCTCGATCGCGTGGCGCGTCAACCTGCTCTCGGCGTTCAGCGGCGCGCTCGCGCTCGCCCTCGCGTATTGCCTCGCGGTCGAGGTGCTGGGCGCCGTGCGGCCCCGGATCCGCCCGTGGGTCCTCGGCTGCGCCGCGCTGGGTTCGCCGATCGTCCTGCTCGGCTCCCCCGTGTTCCGGGAGCACGCCGCGACCGCGGAGGTGTACGCGCTCCAGGCCGCCCTCGCGGCGCTGCTGGCTTGGCAGTGGATCCGGGTGACGCAGGTGCGGGGGCGCGCCGACGTCCGGCCGCTCGCGAGCCTGGCGCTCCTCGGCGCGCTCGGCGCCGGGGTGCACGTGTCGTTCGCGTTCTACCTCGCGGCGCTGGTCGCGTGGTTCGCGGTTCGCGACAGAGCGTGGGTCGGCCCGCGGGTGGCAAGCGTCGTGGCCTCGGTCGTCGTGGTGGGTGGGACGGTCTTCGCCTACGTGCCACTCCGAGCGGCGACGCATCCATCGATCAACTGGGGCGACGCCGTCACCCTCGATCGGCTCCGCTACCACCTCACGGATCAGAAGGACTGGGAGAAGCACGACGACGGCAAGGCGACCGAGAACACCCTCGGACGTGCCAGCGCGGCGCCGGGCGCCGCGGCCGCTCCGTCGCCGGGCCTCGCCGAGCGCGCCGGGCGGAAGGTGAGGGCGCTAGGCGCCAGCGTGTCGACATGGTGTGGCTTCCTGTCTCGCTATTTACAGGGCGAGATGGGCGCGGTGACCCGCGCGCTTGCGGCGCTCGGGTTCGTCCTCGCGGCCGTGAACGCGCCGCGGGTCGCGGGCGTCGTGGCGGCGCTCATCGCGGCCCACCTCGCCTTCGCGATCCCGATCGGGAAGTGGGCCAACCCCACCGGATACAACCCCGTCTATCTCCTGGTCAGCGTGCTCTCGTGCGTGCCGCTCGGTTGGCTCGCCGGCCACGCCGCCGTCCGCGCGCGCGCGGCGGCCGCTGGCGCCTTGGTGGTCGTGATGCTTGCGCCGCCGGCACTGCGCGTCGCGGATGCCTGGTCCGGCCTGGACGCGCTCGCCGACGACTTCCGGGCCGACGACCTCACCCGGGAGATGATGCGGCCGCTGCGGCCGAACACGATCCTCCTGGCCGCGCACCTGTGGCCGCTGTTCGGCTATCTGAGAGAGGTGGAGGGCTACCGCACCGACATCGACGTGGTGTTCCGGAACGAGATCTACGAGACCCAGCGCATGCGCCTCGATCCGACGCGAGTCTCGGCGATCGTCATTCCCGGTGGCGACGCACCGCTCGAGGGGCGCGCCGCGCGCGTGCTGCGGATGCGGGCGTTCCTCGAGCTCAACCACCGCGCGGGACGCCCGCTGGCCTGGCAGTCCGAAGCCGACGATCTCTACTTCCGCGTCCGTCCCACCGGGTTGCTCTTCGACTATGCGCCGGGTGGCGGCGACGCCGACCCGTTGGTCGCGGCGCCCGGAACCACCGACGCGCTCGACCGGTGGCTCACGAGCTTCGAGCCGGGCGGTTCGCGGCGTGGGTGGCTGCGCGAGCTCGACGACTTCGAGGAGGCCATCTTGCCCGTCGCCCGTTACGCGGGCTGGCAAGCGGCACGTCTCGAGTGCGACGAGGCCACCCGCTGGTGGCAGCGGGCTCGTGAGGTGCTGGGTGCCGCCGAGTCTGGTATCCCCTGGACCGGAGGCCTCGCCGAGATGGTCCGGCTCTGCCCGGCCCAGCGTGCGAGCCGCGACGACGCTCGGGCGGCGCCTCAGGGGGGCGATTCGCCGAGCTCGGCGAGCCCCTCGAGCGCCGCCGGCGAGTAGTGAACCTGGGCCAGGGCCTCGCGGTAGGCCCGCACGGCGCACGGGTCGTCGCCGAGAGCGCGGCAGACCTCGGCCAGCTCGCCACGGGCCAGGTAGAGGTCGGGACGGATCGAGAGCGCTCGCTCCAGGCGCTGGCGCGCCTCGAGCGGCCGTCCGCCGTGACGGTCGACCTGTCCGAGCATGAGCTGGACGGTGGCGTCGTCCGGCGACCGCTGCTCCGCGGCGAGGCGCCGGCGCCGCGCCTCGTCGATCTCGCCGAGCCCGAGCAGCGCCGACGCCAGCGACAGCTCGTCGGCGACCATCGCGTTCGGACCCGCCGCGAGGCGCTCCGCGAGCGGGAGCGCCCGAGCGTACTCGCGGCGGCTGCGGAGGAGCTCGACGAGGCCGCGCAGCACCGGCGCATGGTCCGGGTCGCGGGCGAGGGCGAGCTCGAACCGCGCCACCGCCTCGTCGTCGCGGCCCTGCCGGCGAGCCGCCGTGCCGAGCCACCACAGGACCTGCGGCGAGAGCTGGTCGAGTGGTGGTGCGACCTCGTCGAGCGGGTGGTCCGCGCCGGCGCGGGAAGCGAGCCGGGCCCGCGCATCGCGACCGATGCCCGGCAGGGTGCCACCACCCGCGAGCGATCGCGCCACGGCCGTCGCCACGACGCGGTGGCCCCGGTCCGTCGGATGGCAGTAGTCGAGGAACTGGTCGCCGCCCGGAATGCCGTCGCTGTCATCGCTCCCGAGCGCGCCCTCGGCGTCGACCAGCCCGCTGCCGGTCTCGGCGGCGACCCGCCGGATCGCGTCGTTCATCGCCCCGAGGGCGCGGATCGGTACGGGGTCGAGATCGCGGGCGCGCCGGAATGCGGCGAGCGCTTCAGCGGCTCGTCCCAGGCGGGCGAGCGCGGTGCCGCGCTGGAACACGGTGGACGCGTGCCGGTCGTCGATCGCGAGGGCGCGGTCGAGCTCGGCGAGCGCATCGGTGGCGCCGCCGGTCTCGAGCAGCCGTTGCCCGAGCGCGGCGTGGCGGAGGAACTCGCGCTGGCGCTCGGCGGGCAAGGGATACGCGAACGCCAGGTACTCGGGCTTCCAGTCGCGCAGGTTGGATCCCTGCGTGAGCAGCACCACGGGCACGCTCGCCGCCTGGCACCGGGCCACGATCTCGCGGAGCCGCTCCTCGAAGGCCAGCGCGACACGCTGCTTGTCCTCGAGGGTGAAGATCCGGTTCTCGTCGCGGCTCACCTCGAGGCCGAACGGCGAGTCGTAGGAGTCCGCGCCGGCGGCAACCACGCCGAGATGCCCGAGACCCCCGGCGAGCAGACCGAAGAGGCGGCTCCGCGCGAGCGTCGCGCGCACCGCCGGCCAGGTCCCGCCATCTCCGAGCGCGCGCTCGTAGGCGGCCCGCTCGACGAACTCGTTGTGTCCGGTGTCGAGGATCACCAGGTCGGGTTCGAGCCTGAGCACCCAGCCGAGCATGCGCGAGATCCGCAGGCTGCCGTACGACATGGCGCCGAGGTTCACGACCTCCACGTCCACGCCCGGCAGCGCGGCGCGGAGCCTGTTCTCGAGGAACCGCGGGTGCGAAATGGCGTCGCCGTAGGGAAACCCGTGGGTGCTCGACCCACCGAGCACGACCACCCGGATCGAGCCGGCGGCACGTGTGCGCGCCAGGTGCACCGGGTTGAAGGTGCGCGCCGCGTCCGGGACCAGCGACACGGCGTCGCCGTCGACGCGGAAGGGGCCTGCACCCACCACGAAACCATGGCTCGGGTCGAAGGGCGGCAGGCGCGCCGCGACCCACGGCAGCCGCAGCGCGCCCTCGCCGACGGTACCGGCGAGGAGCGCGACGAGCGCGCTGTAGAGCCAGCGCCGTCGCACCGCCGGGCGCGGAGCGGCGCCGGATCGGGAGGTCGCGCGGTCGGTCACCGAGGGCGGGAGGCGCCGCGGTGGTCGCCCGGGCAGGGTGCGTCCGGCGCACCGGGCCTCACTATACTGGCGCGCCCGTCGTGGAGCCGCCATGAGCCGCCGTATCCAGGTCCTGTCCGACGACCTCGTCA
>CAYMQR010000060.1:0-14782 GCA_964392195.1 uncultured bacterium
GCCGATCCGCCGCTTCACCAGGTCGCACAGCCGGCACCAGCGCCCCAGCCCCTCGCTCGGGAGCCGCCACGGCACAGCGCGCAGGAACGTCTCGTCCTGGAGGGTCTCGCCGAACGGCTGCGCGTCGTTCGGGACGAACGCGTAGACCAGCACCGCCGGGTGCTCGGCGCGGATGCGCGCGCGGTAGAGCCCGAGCGCCAGCTCGAGATTGAGCCCCTGGATGCCGCGGTTGAGCACGGCGAAGCGGCCCGGGGCGCGCTCCTCGAGCGCCGCGGCGAGCCGCTCGGTGGCGCGCTCGCTCTCACGCACGCCCTCGCCGAACGTGAAGCTGTCGCCCACGAGGGCGATGGAAGTGCGCTGGTCGGGCGCGAGCGGCGGCGCCGCGTCGGCGTCGCGGAAGCCGCGCTCGCTGGTGCGGTAGAGCACGCAGCCGACCGGGGTTCCGTCGGGCGCGCTCGACTCGCGATCCCAGACGCGGGGCGGCCCCACGGTGCGGTCGTAGCAGTGGAACGTGCTCTGACCCGCCCGGTAGACCGGCGCGCGCCCACCTCCCGGCACCTCGAGCCACTCGACGGCGGGCTGCGCCGGGTCGTAGTGGGGCGGCAGCGGCAGCTTGGGCGCGGGGCGGAGACGAAGCGCCAGCTCCGCGCCGACGGCGACCAGCGCGAGCCCGGCCAGCGCGGCCACCACGCGCATCCGCCGCAGCCGCGCGGGCGCGACGGGCGGGCGTGACGCCGCGGGCGAGCTCACGGCGCGCCCGGCTCCGTGTCCGCGAACGCGAGGTCGGCGAGCGGCCCCGCGAGCAGCGCCTCGACCGCGTCCCGCGAGAGCGCCGCCTGGTTGGCGACCGACCACGGCGCGCGGGTCTTCTCCACGAAGCGCGGCAGCCCGCTCAGCGCGCGCACGAACGCGGCGCGCGCGATGCCCAGCGCGCGCGGCTGCCACTCCACCCGGCAGCGCGCGAGGATCGAGCGCGCCCGCTCGGGCCGGTTCGCCTGCAGCGTCGCCATCACCACCACGCCGAGGCCGACGATCTCGCCGTGCACGAACGATCGCCCGGTCTCTTCCTCGAGGGCGTACGCGAGGTAGTGCTCGCTGCCCTCTTCCGGCTGGCTGTGGCCGGCCTCGACGATGAGGCCGTTCACAGCGGCGTAGCTCTCGGCGATGAACACCAGCGCGTCGGGCGAGGTCGCGCCGAGCGCGTCGGCGAGCTCGTCGACCCGCTCGAGGATGCGCGCGGCGCGCGCCGCGATGTCGTGCACCACCGGCGCGCCGCCGTGCGCCACGCCGCGCTCCCAGTCCCACAGCGCAGTGTGGATCGAGAGCAGGTCGCCGACCCCGGCGCGGTTGAAGCGCGGCGGCGCGGTGGCGATGAGGGTGGGATCGACGATCACCCGCTCGGGCGCCACGAACCCTTCGTAGACCACCCGGCTCGCCTCGCGGACGGCGATGGTGTTGGAGACGAACGCGTCGACGCTGACGCTGCTCGGCGCCGGGAAATAGGGGATCCCGCGCCGCCACGCCACCCACTTGGCGTTGTCGACCACCACGCCGCCGCCGATCCCGGCGACCGCGGCCACCGCGGGCAGCGCTCGCTCGACGGCGTCGAGCTCGCCGCGGTCGAGGGAGCGCACGAACGTGACGTGCGCGGCGTGAGCGCGCGCCGCCTCCGGCACCGACGACCACACCTCGGGCTGGGTCAGCACCGCGAGCGGCTGGGGCACGCTCGCGAGCTCGGCGGCGAGGCAGCCCGCGCCGCTGCGGATCACGGGGTTGCGCGCCCGCTCGCGCAGCTCGCGCGAGATCTCGACTCCGTGGACGAGCTCGGTCATCCGGTGTCGCCGCCGCGCGCGGTCCCGCGCGTCAGCCCAGCATCTTCCTGAGCGAGCCGTCGGCGAGCGCGGCGCGCGTCTCCTGGTTGCCGCCGATCAGCACGCCCTTCACGAACACCTGCGGGAAGGTCGGCCAGCCGCTCCACAGCTTGATCGCGAGCCGCTCCTTCCACGCCGACAGGTAGCTGCCGTACTCGACGTACGTGAAGCTCACGCCCGCGCCGGTGAGCGCCTCGCGGGCCTTCTTCACGAACGGGTTCTGCGCCATGCCGACCACCACGACGGGGTCGCGCTCGACCGCCTCCTTCACGCGCGCCACCACCGGGGCGTGGAAATCGGCGATCGCCTTGGCGACGGCGTCGGTGCGCTTGTCCTGCGCGAGCATGGGTCGTGGAATCGTCATGAGGAGCCTCCGGTCGTCGTGGGTCTCGGTGCGCCGCATCGTAGCGCGAGGCGCGCGCCGTGCCTTGCGCGGCGCGACGGCCGTGCGGCCGCGACTGGCCCGGGGCCCGCGGAACGGTATAAAGCTCGGCCGCTCTCCCACGCCGAGGTACCGATGACGAGCCCGACCATAGATCCCACCACACGCGGTCCCCATCCCGTCGCCGTGTGCGCCTCCACGGTGGTGGACGCGCGCCGTGATGGCCGCACGCTGCCCGTCGAGGTCTGGTACCCGGCGCACGAGAGCCACCGCGGCCAGGACCTCGACCGCGCCACGATGGACCTGGTGCGGATCCCCATCCCGGGCGGCGCCACCACCAAGCAGAGCGCGGTGCGCGACGCGCGCCCCGCCGACCTCGAGGCGCTGCCGCTGGTGGTGTTCTCGCACGGCCACGCCGGCTACCGGTTCGCGTCGACGTTCCTGACCACGCACCTCGCGAGCCACGGCTTCGTGGTGGTCGCGCCGGACCACGTCGACGACACCATGATCGAGGTGCTCGCGACGCCGCGTGACCAGCAGGGCGCCAAGTCGCTGCAATCGGCGATCGACCGGCCGCAAGACGTGAGCGCCGTGCTCGACGCGGCTCTCGACGCGGCGACACCGCTGGGAGGGCGGATCGCGGCGCGGATCGACCCCGCCCGGATCGGCATCACCGGCCACTCGTTCGGCGGCTTCACCGCGCTGGTGTCGAGCGCGCTCGATCCGCGGATCGCGGCGTGCGTGCCCCACGCGCCGCCCGGGATCCTCGATCGCGGGCGCGATCCGCTCAAGGTGGGCAACAGCTACCGCGGCCTGCCGATCGGCGAGCGCTCGGTTCCCACGCTGGTGCTGGCGGCCGACCGCGACTCGCTGTGCCTGCTCGAGGGCATCGACACGCTGTTCGCGCAGCTCGGCGCGCCCAAGGCGCTCGCGGTCCTCGAGCCCGCCGACCACTTCCACTTCGCGGACGCGGCGCGCGCGGCGCACACCCTGTTCGCGAGCTTCCTCGAGTCCGGCGCGACCGGCCACCGGCCGCTCACGTTGCCTTCGTTCGACGAGCTCCTCGAGGAGGACGTGGCGCTCACGATCGTGCGCGCGCTGACCACCGCGTTCCTGCGCAGCGCGTTGATCGACGACACCGCGCCCACCCGGGTGGCCGCAGGGCTGGCCGCCGCGTTCGAGGGCCAGGTGCGGTGGCGGAGCGACCCGTGAGCGGGTGCGCCTCGAGCGAGGGCGGCACCACCCTCGATCCGTGTGGCAAGGCCGGAAAAGGCCGTGCTACTCTCGCCCGCGATCCGAGCCCGGGTGCACCGCGCCTGACCCTCGTCCATCCGATCGCCCCATGGCCGACGAGCTGAGCGCGTCCCCCTCGAAGATCCCGGCGATCCGCCCCGGCCACGAGGTCGCGCGGCGCTACCGCGTCGACCACCGCGTCGGTCAGGGCGGCGGCGGCGAGGTCTATCGCGCCACCGACCTCAAGCTCGAACGCGTGGTCGGGCTCAAGCGCATCCTGGGCGGCGACCCGGAAACTCGGGTGCGCAGCGCCGGCGACGAGGCGCGGATCGTCGCGCGTCTCGAGCATCCCGGCATCCCCCGGGTGTTCGACCTGATCGTCGACGAGGGCGAGCTGTGGTTCATCACCTCGTTCGTCGAGGGACGCTCGCTCTACCGCATCCTGCGCGAGGGCGAGCGCTGGTCGTTCTCGAACGCGATGCGGGTGCTGCGCGAGCTCGGCGAGGTCCTCAAGTTCGCGCACGGGCGGCGCATCGCGCACTCCGACATCAAGCCGTCCAACATCCTGATCGGCGACGACGGCGTGGTGACCCTGACCGACTTCGGCGTCGCGCGGGTGCTGACGCTCGAGCGCGGCAAGCGCCCCGGACCGGCGGTGCTCAAGGGGACCGAGGGCTACCTCGCCCCCGAGATCTACGACGCCGACCCCCGCAAGCTCGACTTCCGGCAGTGTGCGCGCAGCGACCTCTACGCGCTCGGCGTGGTGTTCTACAACCTGCTGGTCCTCGACATGCCCACCGACGTGAACCCCGACAGCATCTCGCTCGAGGTCGCGAAGGGGCTCAAGGAGTCGCTCGCCCTCGACCCGCCCAGCACCACCCGCATCAACGACGAGGTGCCCGAGCCGGTCCGCACCGCGGTGACCGAGCTCATCATGCGCTGCATGGAGCCGGACCCGGTCAAGCGCATCCAGAGCGCCGACGAGTTCCTGCACGGGCTCGAGCAGATCCAGGCCCTCTACGACGCCAAGCCCGAGAAGAAGAGCCTCGGCGTGGGCGTGTCGATCGCGATCGCGGTCGCGGCGCTGGCGGCCGGCATCGGGATCGGCTGGTTCCTGCCACACTGACCGCGCTTCGCTCACCGCGCGGGGTCCCGAGGCCGATGAAGCCAACCTGCTCCACCTCATCGTGCCGCCCGCGCCGCGCGGGCCCGCTCGCGCGCGGCGCCGTGGCCCTCGTCGCGGCGGCGTTGCTCGCGAGCTGCGACAACGGCTCGTCGAGCGGCTCGCCCAGCCAGCCTCGGCCGGTCACCCCGCCCCCGCCGGTCCCGGCCGGGTTGAGCGCCGGCGTCTCGAGCCGCTACCTCGACTTCCCGGTCGGCGTGAGCCTGGGCGGCTACGGCGGCCGGGTCGAGGCGCTCATCTATCACCCCTTCGGGGGCGGTCCCCAGGCCCCGGAAGGCAAGGAAGGGCGCCCGCGGCCCCACGCCCGCATCGTGCCCCCCTCCATCGGGATCCACACGCGGCCGCGAGCGCAGGCGGTGGCCGTCACCTGGAAGCCCGAGGGCGCGCCCGAAGAGACGGTCGTGCTGTGCCACATCGACGCGATCTTCCCGCTGCTCGCGCTGCGCAACGAGGTGCTTTCGCGGGTGAAGGCGCACACCGGCGTCGACGTGCGGCAGAGCCTCGTGCTGACCGCGAGCCACAGCCACCACAGCGGCGCGCCGTTCTGGAACAACTTCCTGGTCTCCGTCGGCGGCATGGACGCCTACGACGAGGAGATCTTCCGGCGCTTCGCGGAGAGCATCGCCCGTACCGTCGAGGAAGCGCTGGCGACGCGCCAGCCCGCCAAGCTCGGCGCCGCCACCCGCGCCAGCTTCGATCCGGACGACGCGGTCTACTACGACCGCCGCGTCGGCAACGACGACGACGACCTCGTCGACAACACCGACATCGCGCGCGCGGACTCGAACGGCGAGCTCCTCGGCGACGGCGAGCCGGACGGGCCGATCAAGGACCAGCGCCTGAGCGTGTTCCGCGTCGACAAGGCCGATGGCGGCCCCCTCGCCGTGCTGTTCCACTTCGGCGTCCACGGCACCGCCCTCCCCGACACCAACCTGTTCATGTCCGGTGACGTGACCGAGGCCATGGAGCTCGGCGTCCAGGACGCGATCGGCCACTCCGCGGTCGTGATGCACATCCAGGGCGCCGCCGGCGACATCTCACCCACGGCGGTGGGCTTCGCCGAGGTCGAGGGCACGGCGCGCCGGATGACGCCGGTGATCGTGGACCTGTGGAAGCAGGCCGTCACCCGCGACCGCGTGGACGGCGTCGACATCATCTCCTCGGTCCAGCGCCAGGACCGCCAGGTGCTGGGCTACGACGACCCGAACCTGAGCGAGCCGTACACCCGCTGGGGCGCCCCGTTCGGCCAGCTCCTGTGCGGTGACGCGCTCATCCAGGGCACCGGCATCCCGGACTTCAACGATCCGTTCGTGTGCCTGACCCGCCCGGCGAGCGTCAGCAACCCCGCGATCCGCAAGGTCGCGTCCGAGGTGATCATCCCGCTGCTCTTCAACTCGCTGCAGGTCGACGGCAACACCCAGGACGCGCTGAGCGACATCGTCGTCGGCTCGAACCCGGAGGGCGGGCCGTACAGGAAGCCGTTCCTGCTCTTCGACACCGAGATCTCCTCGGTGCGGATCCGGGGAGCGTCGATCGTCCACGACGGCGCGCAAGCCGCCCTCCGCGACCTCTCGATCGCCGCGGTGCCGGGCGAGCCCACGACCCCGCTCTCGATGGAGCTGCGCCAGAAGCTCGCGCACAAGGTCCCGCAGACGACGTTCCCGGATACCTGGGTGTTCGGCTACAGCCAGGACTACCTCGAGTACATCCTGCTCAAGGAGGACTGGATCACCGGCGGCTACGAGATGCAGCTCCAGCCGTGGGGCCCGCTGTGGGGCGAGTGGATCATGACCCGCTCCACCCAGCTCGCGCGCACGCTGGTCACTGGCGAGCCCGCCCCCCCGGAGGACGACCCCGCCTACGACGACCCGGTCCCGCTCCAGCTCCCGAGGCCGTCGGCGTCTCATCAGATCGGCGTCGTGCGCCAGCCGGAGACCGTCGATCGGTTCGGCACGGCGGTGCTGTCGTTCATCGGCGGCGACCCCGAGCTCGACACCCCGCACGTGGTGCTGCAGCGGGAGAACGCCGCCGGCCAGTTCGAGGACGTCCGCTCCTCGGGCGGGCGCCTCATCGACGAGGCCGGCGCCGAGACGATCCTGGTCTACGACTACGACGAGAAGCACGCCGACACCGAGCCCCACCTGTGGTCGCTGCACTGGGAGACGGTCGTGGACACGCCGGCCGGCACCTACCGGTTCCGGGTCGAGGGCGTGAACTACGACGGCAGCGAGGCGAACGCCGATCCGCCGTTCTGGAACGGCACGCCGTACCGCTTCGAGTCGAGCCCGTTCAAGGTGCGCGAGAGCCGCGCGCTGGTGATCGACCGCATCGAGCTCGGCCGGGAGACCGTGGACGCGCGGGTCACCTACCCGCCCGCCGAGCCCGACGACGACCCCAACACCCCCGACGCCTTCCGGTATCGCCCCGAGCAACCGGCGTCGGTGAGCGGCCGATTCGAGATCCGCTCCGAATCCGGGGTGGTGGTGAGCGTGGAGGGATCGCTCGACGGGGGCGCGCTCGCGCTGCCGGCGCCGCTCGCACCGGGTCGATATCAGCTGAGCGTTCTGGCTACCGACGCGGAACGAAACACCGGCCAGACCGTCGCCTCGGCCGTCGAAGTCCGCTGAGCCGCGCCCACCTCGCGAGCGCCCACGGCGGTCCGGTGTCGCCCGCGCGGCGGGCATCCAGTCGCATCGTGCGTCGTTCGTGACGCATCGAGCGTCGGTGCCGTGACGAAAAACGCCCATGGCGGCGGACGAGCGCCGATGACGCGGCGCGTCTGATGCGTTGCGTCATCGCGTAGAATATGCAACGATGTCACACGTCGAACACACAGACACCTGTATGTTGGGGTTGCGAGGAGAAGGAAGCGCAAGATCCAGTGGGGGATGGCACGGCGCTTGCGATCCGAAGCGAGCATGGATGCGACCCACTCGCCCGAAACCGAGAGCGGCTGAGCGAGCGGGACCGTGACCAGGACGAAAGGAGCCCCGATGAACGCGATGGCGCACCTGGGAATGAGGTGGACCGGCGCCGGGCACCAGGCGGACGGCCGGAAGATCCTGATCGCGGAAAACCTGGACTCGCACCACCGGTGGTCGATCGACCCCATCACCGGCATCGGTGAACCGATCCTCGACGCCGTTGCCGATCGGTCCACGGCTCGCGAGACCCACCGGGCCGCCCTGGCCAAGCCCGCCGCCGGCCCCCTCGCCGAGCGCACCGCCGCCCCGGCGCGTCGCGCTGGCCCCGCAGGTCCCATGACCTGCGAGCACTGCGGCGCCAAGAGCGTCTACCAGATCCGCTTCTCGCAGAGCGAATTCGTCACCAAGTGCCTGAGCTGCAAGCGCTTCGTGGTCGACGGCCGCGTCGAGCGCCAGGGCCGGGCGAAGGCCGCGGTGGGCCGCGGCGCGAGCCTCTGGTTGCCGCTCGAGTAGCGGGCGGCGAGCCCGGCGGGCTCACCGCCGATCCAGCGAGGTACCCCGAAAGGCGGGCGTCAGCCCGCCTTTCGCTATTGACGGACCGGGATCCGTCCCGTGAACGCCGCAGCCTCCATCACGACCCGCCCCGAGGCATCGAACGGCACCCCTTCGCGGGCGAGCGCCGCGCGCTGGATCGCCGCCCAGGTCTCGCGCCCCGCGCTGGGGATCGTCCCGTCGCGGCTCACCACCCGGTACCATGGCACCAGCGAATCCCCGGGCAGGCCCCGGAGCACCGCGGCGACGGCGCGCGCCGCGCGCGGGCGCCCGGTGAGGGCGGCGATCTCGCCGTAGGAGAGCACCCGGCCGCTCGGGATCGCGCGGACGATCGCCTCCACGTGGGCCGGAAACCCCGTCGCCGCTCGGGGCGATGCCGGCGGCCGAGCGGCTCGCCGCTCACGCCTCGCCGTCATCGCCTCATCCCGCCGAGACCCGCGCTGGCGCTTTCTTCGCCCGCGACAGCCCGCGGATTCTGGATAAGAATCGGTCGGACATGGCTCTTCGCCTCCGCCTCGCCGCGTCGATCGCGCTGAGCGCCGCGCTCGGATGCACCGGGATGCAGCCCGGTGACCTCGACCCGGACGCGCGCGAGTCGCTCGCCATCCTCGCGCCACGCATCGAGCAGGTGCCTCCCGATCTTGCCGCACTCGACGAGGCCGTGGCGATCTACATGGAACACGAGCGCTACTCGGACGCGGACGACGTGATCCGCGGCGTCACCGAGCGCGCCGCCCTCGACCTCGCCGGGCTCGTGAAGGTCGCGCAGATCGCGGGCACACTCTCGAACCAGGCCGAGCGCGCCATGCGGCGGGATCCGCCCGCGGTATCGCAGGCCGAGGCGCGCGGGATCGCGGCGCACGCTCACGCGCTGGTCGCGCTCGCGCGCTTCCGCGCCCAGCGCGACCGCGGACCGGTCACCGCCGAGGTCGTGCGCGCCGACGGCTCGCAGGTGAGGCTGCGCGACGTGATGCTCGAGTGCGCGAGCCAGGACTACGAGCCGGACGGAGCGCTCGGCGGCGCCCTCGCGGTCGCCTACTTCGGCGACCGGCTACGGGTGACGAGCGACCGCGGCGACGCCGACGCCGAGGCGCGGCTCGGCGAGATCGCGCGGCTCACGATCGCGCGCGATCCCCTCGGCCGCTCGCGGGCGTGGATCGATCCCCACCCGTGGGCACGCGAGACCCGAGCCTGCCCGTCGTGCAAGCTCATCGACCCGTGCACGCTGGTGGGCAACGGCCCGCCGCCGGGCGGGTTGGTGCACGTCGACCTCGAGGGCGTGAGCGAGGCGACGTTCGGATGGGAGCCCGCACCGTGAGCCCGAGCAAGACCGAGAGCCTTCGCAAGGCCGAGTCGCCGCCGCCGCCGCCGGCGCCCCCCATGCTGGGCAACCGCGTCGCCCAGTGGCTCACGAGCCTGGCGGTGCCGGCGGTGCTCGCGGCCTTCTGGTGGACGTACCACGTGGTTCTGCCATCCGACGACGTGCTCTCGATGCGGGTGCTGCGCAAGGAGCGCGGCAGCTTCTCCGGCACCGTGGTGTTCGCGCAGAAGTTCGTGGACGACTACAACCGGGCGAACGGCGAGGCCCAGGACCAGATCGAGAAGACGTACCTCTACCGCCGCATGCTGCAGACGGGTATCGTGCGTCGGTCCGAATGAGCAATTCGAGCGCCGTCACCGTGGAATTCCCGAGCTACCGCCGCGGCCGACCAGCCCTCGCCCGCCTCGCGGCCGGTGTCGCGCTCCTCGCGCTCGGTTCGTGCCGCGGCGCGAGCGGCGACGAGGCCCGCTCGCGCGCCACCCTCGAGGCCAGCCTCGCCGCGTGCGAGCAGCGCCTGGCCCAGCTCGAGGAGGACGATCGGTATCTCTTCGCCGAGGGATCCGCGGACCTCGAGCGCGGCTGGAACGCCACCGCGTGCGAGCGCTTCGAGACGCTGCTGCGCCGCTTCCCGCAGAGCCCGCTCGCCTCCGAGGCGCGGGCACGGATGGAGCGCTGCGCGACCGGCGCGGCGGCCGCCGCGGCTGCGAGCGGCGCGGCAACTTCACCCCCGCCGCCGCCCACCGCGAGCGATGCCACCGCTCCCGGCGCGGCAGGCGCTGGTCCTGCCGCCGGGCCCACCGCCCCCGTGCCCGCCGAGGACACCACCACCCCGCTCGAGGTCACGCGCTCGTGGGTGAAGGAGGACCGCTTCGGGGTGCCGCTCGCCAACCTCAGGCTCACCAACCATAGCGACCGCACCGTCGTGGGTTACAAGGTGGCACTGCGCTGCTACGATGAGCGCGACACCGTCCTCAAGCACCTCACCAAGGGCACGCAGTGGTTCGTGGCGGCCGGCGGTAGCCGCCAGGCCGGTCGGGGCGAGGCGTTCGCAGGTGGGCCGTGGCCTCTGACGGCGTTCCTGGGCACGGCCCGCGTCGAAGCCGTGGTGCTGAGCGTCGACTTCGCGGACGGAACCACCTGGCAGCGCGACGACCTGTCCTCGTTCGGTACCGACAAGGAGTGATCCATGTTGCTCTTGCTCGCGGCGTTCCTGCCCTTCCTGCTCATCGGCTTCCTGCTCTGGTACGGCCTGTTCCGCGCTGGTTCGACGATTGCCGAGCTCCTCAGCCCGTTCATCAAGAGCACCGCGCCGGCCTGAGGCGGTGACATCCCCCCGCGCGAGCAGCCGCGGGGCTCGGCGTCACGGCGGGCCGCCGCCACCGACGAAATCGTCGGTTCGGGAGAGGATGGTCGCGGGATGTGCGGGCGATTCACCCTGACCCAGGACCGCAAGGCGATCGTCGAGGACCTCGAGGTCGCCGAGTGGAGCGCGGCCGGCGAGCACCGCCCGCGCTTCAACGTCGCGCCGACCCAGTCGGCGCTCGTGCTCACGTGGTCCGACGACGCCCCCGGCTCTCACCGGGTGGTGCGCGACATGCGCTGGGGCCTGGTACCGGGCTGGGCGAAGGACCCGTCGATCGCGTCCAAGCTCATCAACGCGCGCGGCGAGTCGATCGCCGAGAAGCCGTCCTTTCGTAACCTGGTGGGGCGGCGCCGCTGCGCGGTGCTCACGGACGGCTTCTTCGAGTGGAAGAAGGACGGCGCCAAGGGCTCGGTGCCGCACTACATCCACGATCCCGGCGGGCGGGTGCTCCCCTTGGCCGGTCTGTGGGACGCGTGGAAGGCCCCCGACGACACCTACCTCACCACCTTCACCATCGTGACCACCGAGGCGCGCCCGGACATCTCCTTCCTCCACGACCGCATGCCCGTGATCCTCGCCCGCGAGGACCTCGACGCCTGGCTCGACGTCGGCCACGTGCCGAAGGAACGGGCGCTGGCGCTCGTGAAGGCCTACTCCGGCCCGCTCGAGACCTTCCCGATCTCCAAGCTCGTGAACTCGGTGCGCTACGACTCGGCCGAGATCATCCGCCGCGCCGACCCGGAGATCGGAACCCAAGGTTCGTTGTTCTAGGCGCTGGAGCGTCGGCGCTCCGTCGCCGATCCCGCGGCCCGACGGAGCGGACACGCGGTCCACGAGGATCGTCCATTCCTTGCCTCGCTCGCGACGCCGCGGGTAACTTGCGTCACGCGTGTTTTCCCCTTGATTTCGGGGAGACAGACGCATCGAAGGCCATCGTGGAAACGACTTTCGCGAAGGACGCGCACGGCGCGAGCCACGCCACGCTCGCCGCGGGCCTGTTCGAGCCGGTGCGCTGGGTGCTCCCCAACGGCCTCAAGGTGCTGGTCGCGGAGGACCGCTCGGCGCCGGTGGTCGCGGTGCAGGTGTGGGTCGCGACCGGCAGCGCCGACGAGCTGCCCCACGAGTCGGGGCTCGCACACGTCCACGAGCACATGCTCTTCAAGGGCACCGCGCGCCGCGGCGTGGGCGAGATCGCCCGCGAGATCGAGGGCGCGGGCGGCGACATCAACGCCTACACGAGCAAGGACTCGACCGTTTACCACGTGGTGATCGCGAGCCGCTTCGTCGACACCGCCCTCGACGTGCTCGCGGACGCGATCTTCTCGAGCTCGTTCGACGCCACCGAGCTCGCCCGCGAGCTCGAGGTCGTGCACGAGGAGTACCGGCGCGGCGAGGACATGCCGGACCGCAAGGTCTACGAGCTGCTCTTCGAGCACGCCTACGCGCGCCACCCCTACCGGCTGTCGACGATCGGCGATCCCGAGGTCTTCACCCGCCTCTCGCGCGACGACGTCCAGACGTTCTTCCGCAAGTGGTACGTGCCGCGGAACCTCACGCTGGTGGTCACCGGCGACGTCGACGCCGACGCGCTCAGGCCGCGCATCGACGAGCTCTTCGGCCGCGCCGCCGACGTCCCCATCCCCGAGCGCCCGCGCGTCCCCGAGCCGCGCCCGGCGGGGCTGCGCGCCCACGTCACCCGCGGCCCCTACAAGAAGACGCTGCTCTACATGGGCTTCCCCGCGCCCTCGATCCGCGAGGCGGACGTGGCGCCGGTCGACGTGCTCGCCGCGGTGCTCGGCGACGGCGACAGCTCGCGGCTGTGGCGCGACGTGAAGGAGCGCGCCGAGCTGGTGCACTCGATCTTCACCTATGCGATGACCCCGCGGGATCGCGGCCTGTTCGTGATCGGCCTCGAGCTCGACCCCGAGAACCTGGAGAGCGCGGTCCACGCCACCTTCGAGCAGCTCCACGAGGTGCGCCGGGCGCCCATCCCCCACGCCGAGCTCGTCAAGGCGCTGGGCGTGATCGAGAGCGACTTCGTCTACGAGAAGGAGTCGGCGCAGGGTGCCGCGCGCGCCCTCGGCTTCTACGAGAGCCTCGCCGACGACTGGCGCTTCGAGGCGCGCTACCTCGAGAGCCTGCGCGCCGTGAAGTCGGCGGACGTGCTCGAGGTCGCCCAGCGCTACCTGACCTGCGACCAGCTCACCGCGGTGCTGTTGCTTCCCGACGACGAGCGGCCCGAGCTCGACGACGCGGCGCTCGCCCGGCTGCTCGGCGAGGCCGAGAGCGCCTTCGAGCGCGCCGAGGCGAGCACCGTCGCGCGCGAGGGCGACTTCGTCGTCGAGCGCTTCTCGAACGGCATGGAGCTCCTGATCCGCCAGCGCCCCGGCGTCGAGGTGGTGTCGCTCTCGGCGGTGTTCGTGGGCGGCGTGCGGGTCGAGCCGCGCGGCAAGAGCGGCATCTCGAGCTTCGTCGGCTCGACGCTCACGCGCGGCACCGAGACCCTCGACGCCGAGGACATCGCGCGCGCCGTCGACGAGATGGCGGGCGGGCTCGACGGCTTCTCGGGACGCAACAGCTTCGGCGTCAGGGCGCACTTCCTGAGCAAGCACTTCGAGCAGGCCCTCGACCTCATGGCCGAGGTGCTCATGCACCCGACCTTCCCCGAGGACGAGATCGAGAAGGAGCGCGTCGACATCCTCCACGACATCGAGGCGCGCGAGGACGACCTGGCGCGGATCGCGTTCGAGGTGATGCAGGCCGAGCTCTACGGCGACCACCCCGCCGCCAACCCCACGATCGGCACCGCGGAAAGCGTCGCGGCGCTCACCGCCGACGACCTGCGCGCCTTCCACGCGGAGCACGCGCGGCCCAGCAACCTGGTGGTCGCGGTGGTCGGCAACATCGACCCCGAGCGGGTGCGGAACGCGGTCCACGCGCGGCTCGCCACCTGGGAGAGCGAGCCGCACGCCGCACCCGCGGTACCGGAGGTGGTGCCGCTCACCGCCGTGAAGCGCATCTTCCGCGCGGCGCTCGACAAGCAGCAGAGCCACGTCGTGCTCGCCTTCCCCGGCGTGCGCCTCGACCACCCCGACCGCTTCGCGCTCGAGGTGATGTCGACGGTGCTCTCGGGACAGGGCGGACGGCTCTTCCTCGAGCTGCGCGACAAGCAGAGCCTCGCCTACACGGTGTTCTCGTTCACCCGCGACGGGCTCGACCCCGGCTACGTGGGCGCCTACATCGCCACCTCTCCCGAGAAGGCCGTGCAGGGGATGAACGGGCTCGCGCGCGAGCTGCGCGCGGTCGCCGAGAACGGCGTCTCCGACGCCGAGCTCGAGTGGGCGAAGCGCAACCTGGTGGGCAGCTTCGAGATCTCGCTGCAGTCGTCGGCCGGGCAGGCCGAGGCGTTCAGCCTCTACGAGGCCTACGGGCTGGGCTATCGCGAGTACCTCGCGTACCCGGAGCGCGTCCTCGCCGTCAGCGGCGCGGACGTGGCGCGGGTCGCGCGCGAGTACCTGGATCCGCGGCGGATGGTGCTCGCCGTCGTCGGCCCCGAAGACCTGTCGACCTCGTTCCGATGGTGACCCGATGAAGCTCGCGCGCTGGATCGAGGACCGGCTTCTCAAGTGGGTCGCCGACACCGCGGTCGCCACCGCCGTGCAGCTCGGCCACGACCGCCTGCCGCTCGGCGAGACCGACCTCTCCGACCACCCCGACGACGAGGTCGTGATCATCGACCCCGGCGATCCCGAAGCCCAGCCGCCGAGCTGAGCGCACGTCCGACCGTCGCGTCCCCCACACGCCCTCACCCGTGGTCGCGTAGGGGCGGGCGCGAGCCCGCCCGCAGCACGGGCGCCGCGATTCATGCTGGCGGCGCGCCGGAGGCGCGCCCTCCAGAACGGTGAGCGAAGGTTGCGCTCGTCACCCGCGGCGCAGCCAACGGTCGATGGTGG
>CAYMQR010000061.1:0-14648 GCA_964392195.1 uncultured bacterium
CGACGACATCTCGGGCTGGGACTTCTTCCGCGACCACCCGCAGGCGCTCGGCGTTCGCGAGTTCCCGGAGGGCACCCACGGCCAGGGACGCGCCGAGGAAGCGGTGGGCGCCGCGGGCGACACCGGCGCGGTGCCGGGCGGCTGCCCGGATTGCTCGCTGATCATGGCGCGCGTCAGCGACACGATCCTCGTCGAGGGCAACCTGTTCGCGAAGGGCCTGCGCTACGTGGTGTCGATGGGCGCGCGAGTGGTGCTCGCGGCGGTGGGCGGCGTCGACAACCCGGCTTCGCTCGCCGAGGCCGTGAAGGAGGCGAACGACGCCGGCGTGCTGCTGGTGGTCGCCTCCGGCGACGAGCTGAGCTTCCACCACAACTACCCGGCCGCGCTGCCGGGCACGTACCAGGTGAAGTCGATCTTCCCGCTGCCCTTCGGAGCGCCTCACTACGTCGAGACGTACTGCACCAACTGGGGCGCGCACATGGACACCGCGGTCAGCTCGAGCAACTGCAGCTCGGAGGCGACCGGCAACGCGGTGGGGCTACTGGGTGGGCTGCTGTCGCGCGCCCGCGACGTCGGCCTCGAGCTCGACGGTGAGGAGCTGCGCCAGCTCCTCAACGGCACCGCCGACGACATCGCGTCGTCGTGCGTCTCCCTCACCGGCTCGGCGTGCCAGCCCGGCTACGACGCCCACTTCGGCTACGGGAGGCCGAACGGCCGCAAGGCGATGGCGGCGCTCGGCGATCCCGGCGCGGGAAAGCCCGCGCGGATCCCGCCCGCGGTCGAGATCGACGTGCCGGGCTGGTTCGACATCGTCGACCCGTCCGCGCGGACGAGCCTCGAGGTGCGCGGCACCATCGCCGCGCGCGGGCGGTCGTTCGAGTACCAGCTCGAGGCCGCCGCCGGCGTCGAGCCCCGCGACGAGCAGTTCCGCAGCTTCGGCTCGGGCGCCGGCACCGACACGTTCGACGGCGCGTTCGGCTCGGTCGACCTGGCGAGCCTGTTCGGCGGCGTGCCGCCCTCGGGCGCGGTGGCGCGCCCCGACGATCCCACGGTGACGCTGCGGGTGCGGGTCACCGCCGGCGACGGCGTGCGCGGCGAGATCCGCCGCGCGATCGGCGTGCACCGCGATCCCGACGCGCTGCCGAGCTTCCCGAGGCGGCTCGGGAGCTCGGGCGAGTCGTCGCCGCTCTTGATCGACCTGGGCGGCGGCCCGGCGGGCAGCCGCGACCTCGTCCTCGCCACCAGCGACGGCCTCGTGCACGCGTTGCGACGCGACCCCGCCAGCGGGAGCTGGGACGAGGCGCCCGGGTTCCCGGTCGAGCTTCCCCACGAGGCGCCCGGCGGCGCGCCGGACGCGGTGCTCGCGTCGGCGGCCTACGGCGATCTCTACGGCGACGGCAGCGGCTACGCGATCGTGGTCGCGACCGTGAGCGGGCGGATCTACGCGGTGCGCCGTGACGGCACGGCGCACCTCGACGGCCAGGGCAGGCCGAGTCCGTTCCTGCCCGGCTTCCCGGTCGAGGCGCTGCCGCTCGACCCGACCACGTCGCGCACCTACGCCCACGGCCGTGCCTTCATCGCCACGCCGACGCTCGTCGACCTCGACGGCGACGGCAGCCTGGAGATCGTCGCGGGCTCCTTCGACCAGCGGCTCTACGCGTTCGAGGCGCGCGACGGCGACGGCGACGACCACGCCGATCCGGCGCCGGGCTTCCCGGTGCTGCTGCGCAGCGCGGCAGGGCGCGTGCCGCCGGGGCGAGTGTGCCTCGACCGCGGCCAGCCGAGCATCGAGGCCTCGATCCTGAGCTCGCCGGTGGCCGTCGTGCTCGAGCCCGCGAGCGCCAACCCGGACCTGTCGAGGCGTCCGTCGATCGTCGCCGCCACCACCGAGCTGTGCGACGACGACGGCGACGGCGAGCCCGAGACCGGCCGCTACTACGCGGTGTGGCACGACGGCGAGCGCCACGCGGGGGGCCCGTTCGTGCCGGGCTGGCCGGTGGCGTCACCCACCACCAGCCTCGGCGCGACGATCCCGCTGCCGCCGCTCACCACCGGCGGCGACTTCGGACCCGCGGCGGCCACCATCGACGGCGAGACGATCGTCTACGGCGGCAACTTCTTCGGCTTCCCGTTCGTGGTGCGCACTCGTTCGGGGACCGCCACGGTGGAGCAGCTCCTGTCGGGCGACGGCGACCTGGCGTCGGGCGGCGGCGCCACGTTCGCGCGCTTCGACCCGAGCTCGCCCGTGCCGACGCTGCTGGTGCCGACCACGACGATCCTCGACCAGGGCAGCGGCATCCAGGCGCTCGATCACAACATCGTCGGGTGGGCCATGAAGCCGCCCTACCCGCGCGCGATCCGCGCGCCGATGGACGACATCCAGTTCCTCTCCAACCCCGCGGTGGCGGACGTCTCGGGCGACGGCAAGCCCGAGGTGGTCGGTGGATCGGGCGGCTACCTGCTACGCGCCTACGACGCGAGCCTGACGATCGCTGCGGGGTGGCCGCGCTACACGCAGGGCTGGATCGTGGCGAGCCCGGCCATCGGCGACGTCGACGGAGACGGCACCCTCGAGGTCACGGTGCCGACCCGCGAGGGGAACCTGTTCGCGTGGCACACCCGCGGCGCCACGTGCGCGAGCGACGGCTCGTGGCAGCCCGGGTGGTGGGGCTACCACCACGACGAGCACCGCAGCGGCGTCCTCGACCACGACTCGCAGGCGCCCGAGCGCATCCGCGACGTGACGCGCGCGAGCGCCGCCGACGGCACGATCGAGCTCGCGTGGCGGGCTCCGGGCGGCGACGGCCCGTGCGGCCGCGCGGCGCGCTACGACGTCCGCTACGCCACCGACGCGGGCGCGAACCTCGCCGATCCGCGGGCCTTCAACGCCGCCTCGGCGGTGCCGAACCCACCCGCGCCCGCTCCGGCGGGGACCTCCGAGCGGTTCCGCTTCGTGCCGCCCGACGGGGCCGCCGCGTTCGCGATCCGCGCCGTCGACGAGCGCGGCCTGATCGGCCTGCCGTCGGTGGCGTCCGAGGCGCCGCCAGCGCCCGCGCCGCACCACGGCTCCGGTGGCTGTGCCGTCACGGGCGGCGAGCGCGACCCGCGCGCCGCGCCGTGGACGTTCGCCGCCGGGTTGTTGGCGCTCGTCGTCGCGCGCCGCAGCGGGCGGCGGCGCGCGCCTTAGAACGGCGAGCCGTCGTCGAAGCCGGGCGGGAGCGCGGGGAGGTCGTCGCCCACGAGCTCGGGGATCGCGCCCTCGGAGTAGCCGAGCTCGAGGTTCGCGAACGTCGAGCGCTCCTTGATGAACGCGAGCTCGATGGTGTCGATCGGCCCGTTGCGCTGCTTGCCGATGATGACCTCGGCGATGCCCTTCTTCTCCGTCGCCGGTTTGTAGAACTCCTCGCGGTAGACGAACATGATCACGTCCGCGTCCTGTTCGATCGCACCCGACTCGCGAAGGTCCGACAGCATCGGGCGGCGGTCGTTGCGCTCCTCGACGCGGCGGTTGAGCTGGCTGAGCGCCACCACGGGCAGGTCGAGCTCCTTGGCGATCGCCTTGAGCGCCTGGCTGATCTCGCTGATCTCCTTCTCGCGCGAGTCGTAGCGGGTGTTGGTGCGCCCGCGCATGAGCTGGAGGTAGTCGATCACGATCAGCCCGATGTCGTGCTCGCGCTTGAGGCGGCGCGCCTTGGCGTTCAGCTCGAGCACCGAGAGCGCCGCGGTGTCGTCGATGAACATCGGCGCCTTGCTGAGCTCGTCCGCCGAACGGATCAGGCTCAGCCAGTCCTCCTCGCGCATCATGCCGCGGCGGATCTTCCATGCGTCGATCTGCGCCTCGGCGGTGAGCAGGCGCATGCCGAGTTGGACCTTGCTCATCTCGAGCGAGAACACCGCGACCGGGATGTTCTCGCGGATGCTCGCGTGCGCGGCGATGCCCATCGCGAGGCTGGTCTTCCCCATCGAGGGGCGCCCCGCGATGATGATGAGGTCGGACTTCTGCAGGCCGCAGGTGAGCTCGTCGAGCCTGCGGTAGCCGGTCGGCACGCCGGTCGCCTGGCCGCCGTGGTCGACGATCCCCTCGATCATCCGGAAGCTCTCCTTCATGACCTTGGAGAGCGGGTGGTACGAGGGCTTCACGCGCTCGTTGGCGATCTCGAAGAACGCGCGCTCCGAGTCGTTGAGGAAGAGCTCGAGATCGGCGACGTCCTCGTAGCCGCGCTGGGCGATCTCCGACGACACGCGGATCACCTTGCGCAGCAGCGAGCGCTCCTTCACGATCTTGACGTAGCTCAGGATGTTCGCGGCCGACGGCACCGTGTCCGCGAGCCACGACAGGTACGTCGCGCCTCCCACCTGCTCGAGCGCGCCCTGGGCGCGCAGGCGCTCGGTCAGGGTGATGATGTCGGTGGGCTCGCGACGATCACGGAGCTCGAGCATCGCCTCGAAGATCTTCGAGTGCGCCGGCTTGTAGAAGTCGTCCGGGATCAGGTGTTCCTGGACGTGATCGATCGCCTCGTTGTCGAGGAGAACGCCGCCGAGGACGGCGGTCTCCGCTTCGAGGCTGTGCGGGGGTACGCGGGAGAGAGTGCCCACGGCCTGAGCGGCCGCGGGTCGCGGGGAGCCGGAACGCGCCACACCCGCTCCTTACGACCATCACTCCGCGGCGGTGGGCTCGCTCGCGGGCGCCGCCGGGGCGGGCGCGGAAGCGCCGCCGATCGACTGGACGGTGACCTTGAGGTTGGCGAACACGCCCGACGCGAGGCGAACCGGGACGTCGAACTCACCGAGCGCCTTGATCGGGTCGGGGAGCTGGATGCGCTTGCGGTCGACCTTGTGTCCGCGGGCCTCGAGCTCGCGGTGGATGTCGATCGACGTCACCGAGCCGAACAGCCGCCCCTCGCCGCCCGCCTGGCGCTCGAAGGTGAGCGCGACGCCCGTGAGCGTGGCGGCGTGCGCCTGCGCTTCCTTGACGATGCGGGCGTGACGCGCCTCGACGACGCGCTGCTGGTGCTCGATCGCGCGGATGCTGGAGGCGGTCGCCTCGGCGGCGAGACGCCGCGGCAGCAGGTAGTTCCGGGCGTAGCCCGGCTTCACGTTCACCACCGCACCGGCCTTGCCGAGGGTGTCGATGTCTTCCATCAAGATCACGCGCATGACGAAACCTCACGAAAGCGGATGATGCTCGAGCCTCGCGACGGGGCGCCGGCCGGCCGCGGGCGGCCAGCCGAGGCCGCTCAGGCCTGGCCCGAAGTGAACGGCAACAGCGACAGCACGCGAGCGCGCTTGATCGCCACGGTGAGCTTGCGCTGGTGGCGGGCGCAGTTCCCCGAGATACGGCGCGGGATGATCTTGGCGCGCTCGGTCACGAAGTGCTTGAGCGCGCCCGCGTCGCGGTAGTCGATCTTCGCGTCCTTGTCCGCACAGAAGCGGCATACCTTGCGGCGCCCGAAACGCCGCCGGAAGTCCGGCCGCCGCCCGCGGCCCGCCGCCGCCTTGCGCTTCTTGCCCCTGCCGCCACTCGTCGCCCGACTCATTCCTTGCCTCCCTCTTCCTCGTCACCGGGGACGTCGTCGTCGCCGCCCTCGGCGTCCGCGTCGCGGTCACTCCGTCCGCGGCGCCCACGGTCGTCGTCCTCGTCACCGCGGCCACCCATCCCCTCGGCCGCGAGACCGAACCCGCCCTCGTCCTCTTCAGCCGGCACCTCGACGGGCCGCTCGCGCAGCAGGTGTTCGATGCCACCCGAGCCGAAGTCCGGCTCGATGCCGTCGAAGGTACCGAGCTTCTGCGCAGACGCCTCCTCGACGCGCGCGCCCTCGACCTCCTCGTCGACCCGCGACGAGAGATAGCGGAACACGCGGTCCGAGATGCGCAGGTTGCGCTCCAGCTCGTTCACGGTGGTGGCGCCTGCGGTGTAGTGCAGGTGGAAATAGCGCCCTCGCGTGAGGTGCTTGATCTGGTAGTTGAGCTTCTTGTTGCCCCAGTCCGAGAGCGTGAGCACCTCGCCCCCCGTGCGCCGGATCAGGTCGGCGGCGGCGGACACCACCGACTGCACGTATTCCTCGCGCAGGTCGGGGTGGACGACGAAGATGGTCTCGTAGTTCCTCACGGTTCGACTTCCTCCCTCTTGGTCTCGCTGCGTGCCGCCGCCTCGGGTGCCGTTCGCGACCTCGGCCGACTCATCGCCTGTTGAACTGGTTCATCGCGGCCGTCACTCCACGGCGCAGGATCGCCTCGACCGCCTCCGCGGCTCGCTCGATTGCCTGGTCGCGCGCCTCGATCTCGTCCTCACCGAACGGGCTGAGCACCCATTCGCTCACGTCCCCTCGTACCGTGGGCCGGCCGATGCCGACCCGGACCCGCGCGAACTCGTCGGTGCCGAGCTCCGCGATGATGGAACGGATGCCCTTGTGGCCGCCATGGCTGCCACGCTGGGCGACCCGCACCGTGCCGAGCGGGAAGTCGACGTCATCGTAGGCCACCACCAGCTCGTCGCCCGAGACGTCCAGCTCGCGCACGGCGGCGAGCACCGACTCGCCGCTCGCGTTCATGAACGTCCCCGGCTCGAGCAGCCCGATCGACTCGGCCGCCCATCGTCCCTTCCCGAACCGCCCCTTGAAGCGCTTGCCCTCGATGGCCACGGAGAACTGCGCCGCCAGCCGCTCGACCACCATGAACCCCACGTTGTGGCGCGTCGCCGCGTACGTGGGTCCTGGGTTCCCGAGCCCGACGATCAGCTTCACCGTGAAGGCTCGCGAGGCGCGCCGCCACGCGGCGCGGCCGGAGGAGGGCGGTGGTGCGAATCACCTCAGCCCTTCTTCTCTTTCTTGTCCTTGGCTTCCGCGGCCGGCGCGCCTGCGCCCGCGGCGGGTGCGGCACTCTCGGCCGCCGCGGCGGCCGGAGCCGCCGAGGTCTCGGTCTGCGGCGCCACGACGGCGACGACCGCGAGGCGCGGGTCGACGGTGGCCGTCACCCCCTCGCTCAGCACCAGGTCCGAGACGTGGATCGACTCGCCGATCCCGAGCGCCGAGACGTCGACGTCGAGCGCCGCCGGGATCCGGTCCGGGAGGCAGCGCACGTCGATCTCGCGCAGGATGTGCTCGAGGGTGCCGCCCTCGTCGATGCCCGGGGCCTTGCCGACCACGTGCACGGGCACCGTGACCTCGATCTCGCGATCCATGCGGATCTCGAAGAAGTCGGCGTGGATGATGCGCCGCTTGACCGGATCACGCTGGGTATCCTTGAGGATGACCATCTGACCGTCGAGCTCGTCGCCCGCGCCGGTCGTGAGGCGCAGCAGACGGTCCTTGCCGGTCCGGCCCACCACCGCGTGCACGGCGGCGGGGTCGAGCGTCAGCGCTACCGACGCGCGGCCGGGTCCGTAGAAGACCCCCGGGATGCGCCCCGCGCCACGAAGCTTGCGCGCCGTCCCCTTGCCGTGGGCGGTGCGCCGTTCCACCAGGATCTCGTTCGACTCCATCGTTGGCTTACCTCGAATTCGGTTCGTCGATCGTCGACTCGACCGAAGGTCACACGAACAGATCGCTGAGCGAGTCGTTGTTCTGGATGCGGCGGATCGAGTCACCGATGAGCGGCGCCAGCGACACCACCTTGAGCTTCCCACACGCGGCCGCAGGCTCCGCCAGCGGGATCGTGTTCGACACGACGATCTCCTGGAGCGGGCTCTCCTCGATGCGCTTCACCGCCGGCCCCGACAGCACCGCGTGGGTGCAGCACGCGTAGACCGCCTTGGCGCCGTTGTCCTTGATGGCCTTGGCGGCCTGGGTCAGCGTGCCCGCGGTGTCCACCATGTCGTCGCAGATCACCGCCACCTTGTTCTTCACGTCGCCGATGACGTTCATGACCTCGGCGACGTTCGGACCGGAGCGCCGCTTGTCGATCATGGCCAGCGACGCGCCGATGTTCTTGGCGTAGGCGCGCGCGCGCTCGGTGCCGCCCGCGTCGGGGGACACCATCACCACCTGCTCGCCGTCGAAGCGCTCCTCGATGTAGGGCAGGAACACGGGCTTGGCGTAGAGGTTGTCGACCGGAATGTCGAAGAATCCCTGGATCTGACCGGCGTGGAGGTCGACCGTCAGCACCCGCGACGTCCCCGCGGAGGTCAGCAGGTTGGCCACCAGCTTCGCGGTGATCGGCACGCGCGGCGCGACCTTCCGGTCCTGACGGGCGTAGCCGTAGTACGGGATCACCGCGGTGATCCGGTCGGCGGAAGCGCGCCGGAACGCATCGACCAGCAGCAGCAGCTCCATCAGGTTGTCGTTCACCGGCGAGGACGTCGACTGGACCACGAACACGTCGCGTCCGCGGACGTTCTCGTTGATCTCGACGCGGATCTCGCCGTCGCTGAACCGGGTGACCATCGCCTTCCCGACCGGGATGCCGAGGTAGGCACAGATCTCCTCGGCGAGGGCCGGGTTCGAGTTCCCGGAGAAGACCTTGAGCGATGCCAAACGCCACTCCTGATGAGACGACGCCGAAACGTGGGGGCGATGCCGCGGCGCGGCACCGAAGGATAAACGACTCTACCTACCTCACGCTCCACTGGATGTCAAGATCACCCAGGGAACGAACAACGAACGATTTCAGGCGTTTTCGACCTCTTCCCGGGCTGGGGCGCCAGGATTCGAACCTGGATAACCGGCTCCAAAGGCCGGCGTCCTGCCGTTGGACGACACCCCAAGGGCGGCGTCGGCCTGCCGCCGCTCAGCCCCCGAGTGAAGCGCGGAACGTGTCCTCACGTCAACGCGCCACGAACGCGTCGGCACGGTCTCACGGCACGAGCCTCAGGCGCGCCTCGGCGTGCGCCACGACGTCGTCGAGAGCGATCCATTGCTCGCGGCGGTCGTTCGTGAGCCACAGCGCGAGCTGGTCGCCGTAGTGGATGGTGGGGTCGACGCCCACCGGCTTGAAGAGCCCCTTGTCGGGGTTGAGGTCGTTCTGACCGCCCGGCAGGACGTTCACCGCGGTGGTGCCAGTGGGCGTGAGCTCGACCACGTGGCGCATCACCGGGCCGTCCAGCGAGCTCCACGGCGGAGGACCGTTCACGTACGCGGGATCGACCGTCTCGATCGCGCCCGCGCGCGGGTAGCCGCGCGGAGTCGCGCCGAGGATCGACGCCGACGGCAGGTTGAACACGGGCAGGATCGAACCCAGCGCCAGGTCCTCGAAGGTGATGGTGTGGATCGTGCCCCACCGCCATCGATCGGGGTCGTCGGAGCCGATCAGGCTCCGCAGGTCCGAGATCGCGTCCGACATCGCGAGCACCAAGGTGCGGTTCGGGCTCTCCACCTCGGGCGTGCGCAGGTCGTCGAAGAGCTTGCTCTGTCCGTCGGCTCCCACCGTCGCGACCCGCAGCGTGCCGACCTCGGCGAGATCGTTCAGGAGGTGATGGAGCACGACCAGCGTGGTGCGGCTGCTGTAGGGGGAGAGGCCGGCCAGCCCGAGCTCGTCGCCGAGCAGGCGGTCGCGCAGGCGCCCGGCCCAGGCATGGAAGATCGAGCACGCCACCGAGTCGTTGATCTCGGCGTCGCTCGGCTTGGCGCCGGTGAGCGCCTCCTCGGTCCCGATCGGGCAGTCGCCGGTCCAGTTGGCGAGCCGCCGCCTGGCCTGGTCGAGGAGCGAGCCGGGGACCGGGAGCCCGCCTCGCGCGGTCGCGTCGTCGAGCGCCTCGACGATCCGCGGCGCCATCTCGAGCCCCACCAGCGACACGTGGTCGTTCTGGATCGAGATCATGTCGAGGAACGAGATCTTGCCCTTCGCGAGCTGCTCCTCGATGCGCTGGTGGATCCGTCCCGCGCGCAGGCCCTCGGTCTCGTCCCAGCCGAGGTAGATGCCGTCGTTCAGCAGATCGTTGTCGTTGATCGCGCCGATCTGGTCGTTGTTGGCGGTCGCCAGCCAGCCGCGCTCCGGGTTGCGGCTCTGCGGGATGCGGTCGGCGGCGAGGAACCGCGGGCTGCCGTCGGCGTTGGTCTCCCACTCGTAGCCGCCGGTGCCGGGAAGCGGTGAATACGGGCCGAGTTCGGGGGTCATCACCGCCGCCGAACGCACGGGGATGAGGGCGTGCGGGAAATAGCCGATGTTCCCGTCGGCGTCCGCGCCGACGAAGTTCTGCGCGCCCACCCCGAAGTTGGTGAGCGCGGAGAAGAAGTCGTCGATGTCGCGGCTCCGCATCAGGTCGTAGAACGCCGCGAGGTCGCGGGTGACCTGATGGCCGGTCCAGCGGAAGGTCATGTTGCCGACCGCCTCGAGCCCGTTGACGTCGTCGCTCGGGTCCGGATCGGGGACCTGCGGACCGTGGTGCGGCACGATGTCGATCGGGCGCGTCACGGTCTTGGCCTTGCCTCCGACGAGCTGACGGATCACGTAGCTCTGCTGGATCGTGCGAACCGGCACCTGGCGGCCGCCGAAGGTCACGGTCTTGCTCGCGCCGCTGCCGGACACCTGCTCCTGGTAGACGTCGGTGACGTCGAAGTTGGCGACCGTACCGCCCCACGCCATCCGCTCGTTCTGTCCGAGGAGGATGCCGGGGATCCCCGGGAACCCGGCGCCGTGCGCGGCGATCTCACCGCCGGCGAAGGTCTTGTCGTCGAGGTGCACGAAGTAGAACGTCGACGGGTTCGGCAGCGCCAGGTGGGGGTCGTTGGCGAGCATCGGGTGGCCCGACTCGGTGAGCGATCCGCTGACGATCCAGTTGTTCGAGCCGGCGCGGTAGGTGCGCCCGAACGGGCTGAAGCTGCGGGCCCGTGTCTCGGAGGCCACGATCTTGCGCGCCAGCACCGGATCGAGCGCTGGCGCCCTGGCCGAGCTCGAGCGCTCGGCGCTGGCCGTGCGCGCCGCGGCCGGGGATCCGGTGAAGCGCGGGATCTCCTCCGGCGGCAGGATCGTGGCGTCGTTGATCGGCTGGAAGCGCTCGACGTCCTCCGCGGTGCCGGCCGGGATCGAGCCGCTGGCCTCGGCCTCCCGCATCGCCGTCAGCCGGCCCAGCCGGTCGATCTCGGAGCCCAGCGTCTGCGACAGGTCCCACTGCTGGAGGCGGCCCAGCACCAGCACGTGCTTAGGCTCCCAGCGCTCGATCGTGTACTTCGAGCCGAGCGTGAACAGCGTGTCGATGAGCTTGTACTGCTGCGGGAGCGCGGCGCCGTTGCGGCCGGCGTCGAGGTCGTCGAGGTAGGCGTTGATGCCGTCGCAGTAGGCCTGGAGGTAATCGAGGACCTCGGGGCGGAAGGACGCCGCGTCCGCGACCAGCGCGTCCTCGATGCGGCCGCCCTCGGGGGTGGTGAAGAGCGTACGGAAGTAGACGGACGTCTCGAAGACCGACGGGTCGAGCTCGCCCAGGAGCTCGGTGAGGCGGCCCTGCGCGACCTTGCGCAGGAAATCCATCTCGAAGAGCCGCTCGTGGGCCTGGATGTAGCCGTTGGCGAACGCCGAGTCGCGCCCGGCGTCGCGCGCGTAGATGTGGTGGATGCCGTAGACGTCGCGGACCGCGTCCACCCGGCCGGTGAGGCCCGGCAAGCTCAGCTCCTGCGTGACGGGCACGCTCTCGAGCTTGGCCGCTTCGCCGCTCGACACGCCTCCGCCGCCTCCGTTGCCGCCGCACGCGGCGGCGACGAGAACCAGCGTGACCCAAGCGACGCGGACCTTCCCCAGGCTCTTCATTCTGACCTCGGCTGGCCGCCCCGCGAGCGAGCGCTCGCGCCCGGCGGCGGACGCTCATTGTGACGGTGTCGGCCGAGGCCCGTAAAGACGAATCGAGCGGTGGCGAACGGGTGCGGCCGGGGTTCACCGTGGCGGCGCTCGGGGTGGTGGCGCTCGGGTATGTTGCGGCGGTGCCGCGCCCGGTCGCGAATCCGCCCAACCCCTGGCTGTCGACCTCCACCGAGTGGATCGGCGAGCCGCCCGCCGCGGCGCTCGAGGTGTTCGAGGAGCGCGCGCGCTCGATCGTCACCGAGAACACCAGCCCCGACGTCCCGTTCCGGTGGGGCGTGAACCCGTACCGCGGCTGCTTCCACGGCTGCGCGTATTGCTACGCGCGGCCGTCGCACCAGTACCTCGACTGGGGCGCCGGGACCGACTTCGAGCGCAAGATCGTCGCGAAGGTCAACGCTCCCGAGCTGCTGCGCGCCCACTTCGACAAGCGCTCCTGGCGCGGCGAGACGGTGACCTTCTCCGGTGTCACCGACTGCTACCAGCCGCTCGAGGCGAGCTACCTCCTCACCCGCCGCTGCCTGGAGGTTTGCGCGGAGTACAGGAACCCGGTGGGCATCGTGACCAAGGGGCTGCTGATCCGTCGCGACGCGGATCTGCTCGCCCGGCTCGCGCGAGAGAGCGCCGCGCTGGTGTACGTGAGCGTGCCGTTCCTCGACGCCGAGCGGGCGCGCAGGGCCGAGCCCTACGTCCCCTCTCCCGCGCAGCGCCTCGAGACGATCCGCATCCTCTCCGAGGCCGGGATCCCGACCGGGGTCGCGGTCGCGCCGGTGATCCCCGGCCTCAACGACGCCGACCTCGGCGAGATCCTCGAGCGGGCCCGCGAGGCCGGCGCGACGCGTGCCTTCCACATCGCGCTGCGTCTGCCGGCCGAGGTCCGCGTGGTGTTCGAGGAGCGGCTGCGCGCCGACTTCCCGGACCGCGCCGAGCGGGTCCTGAACGCGATGCGGGACATCCACGGCGGCCGGCTCAACGATCCCCGCTTCGGCTCGCGGATGCGCGGCAGCGGCGCGCGCTGGGACGCGATCGATCGGCTCTTCGAGGTGCAGTGCCGCCGGCTCGGCTTCGTCGCCGGCGAGGTCGAGGAGGCGCGGGCGTCGAGCTTCCGGCGGCCCTCGCCGCAAGGCGACCTCTTCGCGTAAACCGCGCGCCGAGCGGTGGCCGAGCGCCGCCGCACGGCCGCCCATGATGATCCCCTTCCCAGCCGAAACCGGGCCGCTCCGCGAGCGCCTCGCCGCGGTGCGCGTGGTCGCGACCGACGTCGACGGCACCCTCACCACCGCGGGCGAGCTCGCCGCGGCGGCGGTCGACGCGATCGCCGCGCTCGCGCGCGCCGGCGTCGAGGTGCTGCCGGTGAGCGGACGAGCAGCCGGCGAGGTGCTCGGCCTGGTGCGCTACCTGCCGGGCGTGCGGCGCGGCATCGCGGAGAACGGCCAGGTGCTGGTCGAGCCGGAGCGCGCGCTCACCTGGCTCGCTCCCGAGCCCGACCGCGCGGCGATCGAGGCGGGCGCGCGCGAGGTCGCAGGCTCCATCGGTGAGCGCCTCGAGCTCGCCCCGGACTGGTTCTGCCGGGTCGGCGACGTCGCGTTCGAGCGCGGCGGACGCCCGGACGCGGTGATCGCGCCGCTCGTGGAAGCGGCCCGGGGGCGCGGTCTCTTCGTGGTCTGGTCGAGCGTCCACATCCACTTCTCGGCTTCCGCACCCGACAAGGGCGGCGCGCTGATGCGGCTGCTCGAAGCCTCGGCGATCGACCGGCGCTCCGTGCTCACCATGGGCGACGCGCCGAACGACGCGGGTCTCTTCGTCGCCGGGCGCTTCGGCGTCACGGTCGGCACCGGCGACGTGAAGGCGCACGCCTCGTACATGACGAGCCTGCCCGAGTTCGTGTGCACGGAGCGCGAGGGCGCGGCCTTCCTGGCCGTGGCGCGCGCGCTGCTGTCGGTGCGGGGGGCGTGAGCCCGAGGATCAGGGAGCGGCGGCCACCCGCGTCGCGCTCCACACACCCTGCTCCTCGATCGGCGCGGCCTGCAGCCACTCGCCCTCGAGGGAGCTGCCGTTCCGGCTGGCCACGGCGTTGAGGATCAGGTCGCCGCCTCGCGCCGACACGTAGATCGCGCGGGAATCGTCGAGCTTGGTCTCGAGCGGGTCGGTGTTGAGGAGCGTGTCGAGGAAGTAGCCCTCGGGGTCGTACACGCCGTTCGGATCGTTGGCGGCGACGTCGAAGTCGAGCCGGTAGTTGTTCGCGTTGAGCCGGATCACCGCGAGGCTGGTGATCGCGTGGCTGCGCGAATCCGAGGCGCTGACGAACTCACCCTGGAAGATCCCCGAGATGTCGGGGACGCTCGGGTCCGTGGCGTCCTGGTCCTGGCTGTCGATGCCGCACGCGCCCGTGAGCACGGTGGCGGCGGCGAGGACGAGGAGTCGGCGGAAGCGAGGCATCGGCGGGAAGGGCTCGCGTCCCCGGCGGCCAGCGAGCGGCGCGGATCATAACCGGGCCGGTCCGCGAGACTCAACCGACTTCGCTCGGCTTTCCCGGAGCGACACGAGGGCGCGGACGGCGGCGTGCCGCCCGCGCCCCCTGCCGCCGGCTCGGCTCACGAGGCGGCGCGGACCGGCTCGGCCACCACCTCCTCCGTGAAGCGGATCTCCTTCGAGGCAGGATCGAGCGACGCTCGGACGCGCGCCCCTTCCGCGAACGTGCCGTCCAGCACCCTGAGCGCCAGCGGGTCGAGCAGATACCGCTGGATGGCGCGCTTGAGCGGACGGGCGCCGAACACCGGGTCGAAGCCGACCTCGCCGAGGAAGTCGAGCGCCTCGGGGGCGACCTCGAGCGTCATGCGGCGGTCCGCGAGACGCTGGCCGAGGCGCGCCACCTGGATGTCCACGATCGAACGGATGTGCTCCTTGCCGAGCGGATGGAACAC
>CAYMQR010000062.1:0-14638 GCA_964392195.1 uncultured bacterium
TCGAGCCGGGCGGGCTGCGCATCGGGCTGTGCGCGCTACCGCTCCACAAGACCGCAAGAATCGTCCACGAGATCGCCGCCGTGCTCCGTTGATTCGGGGGGCTTCGTAGGGGCGGGCGCGAGCCCGCCCGCGTCGGCATCGCCGCTGCCGCGCGCCGGGGTGGGGTTGGGGCCACCCTTGAAGCGGTGGCCCTCCAGGCCGCTCGATGTCAATGCATCGTCGCTTCGGTGCCCATGCGGCGGGCGATCTCCTCGGCGAAGGTGAGCAGCGGCAGCGCGGCTTCCTGGCGGAAGAAGCGCGTCTTGCGCATGAAGTCGAGGGCGCCCGAGTAGTAGACGAAGCGCTCGGCGAGGTCGCGGTAGATCGGCGCCTCGAGGCTCGCGATGCGCGCCTCCACCTCCGCCACCCGCCGGTACGAGCGCTGCCCCTCCTGCACGTAGTGGTCGAGGGAGCCGTGGCGCTCCACGAAGTCGCGGAAGAGCCCGCTCATGAAGAGCGTGAAGTCACCGATGTAGCGGCGGAAGTCGCGGTGCTTCGCCTCGCCCGACTGCTCGGCGATGGTGTCGCCGACCAGCATCTCGACGAGCGACTCGATCGGCTTCCCGGCGAGGTTGGTGATCCGGTGGAGCCGCTCCGAGCGCGCGAACTCCGCCAGGACTCCCGAGACGTAGTCGACGATCGCGTCGTCCTGGATCGCGAGCTGGTCGAAGACCTCGGTGGTGAGCTCGCCGAAGAAGGTCTTGAGCGCCTTCGGATCGGGTCCGGCGAGGACGATGACGGGCTCGGTCATGGTTCACCTTCCTTGGTTTCGGGCCTCCCCGGGGGACTCACTCAAGCAATGCGCGTACCCGCGCGAAGCCGCGCCCGCGGCGTCGCGGACGCGCGTGTATACACGCGCACCGGAGCGCGGAATCGGCGCGGAAGTCGCGGCGAAATCGCGCCGGCGCGGTGCGCCGCCGCGATCGCGGTGGACCGTCGCGGAGCCGCGCGCCGTCAGGATGGACCGGTGCGCAGCGACGAAATGAGTCACTCGCTGGCGCTCGGGTGCCAACCGCTCGCGCATCTCGGGCGCCTGCGTACCACGATCGAGCCCGAGATCGCGAGCAACAGGGATGCGATCCATGCCCGTGGCGCGGCCGCGCCACCTCGCGTGCCGCCCTCCACGCCGCCGATCCGCCCGCACACCTTGACCGAGTCGTCGAGGACGATGTCGGTGAAGCTGCGGTTGCCGCCCGCCACCACCGTCACCGGTGTCGCGGTCGCGACGTCGTTCGGGTTGGGCTCGGTGCCGCTCTCCGTGTCGCCGCTGTGATAGTCGGCGGGAAAATCTCCGAAACGGGTGAACTGGGTGAGGGCGCTCACCTGCAGGCTCGACACCGGCCCGTCGAGCGGCTCCACCCACACGTTGTAGTCGCCGGGCGGCACGCCGGGGATTCGATAGATGCCGAGCTCGGGGCGGCTGTAGGTGCCGACCACCATGCGGTTGGTGGCGCGATCGCGGGCCACCACGTGGGTGCCGCGCGCGCCGTAGAGACCGAGCGGCGCCGAGCCCACGACGATCCGCCCCACGATGCCGCCGAACACCTGCGACTCGCTCGGCGACGGATACACGTTCGAGACCCACGCGACGTCGTCGGGCTTGAGCTGGCGCCCCGACATCACGTCGCGGCCGATGTACGGGTACATGATCGCGGTCTCGGCGGGGCGCGGGTTCTCCTCGTCGGGGTCGTTGCGGATCGCCGAGTGGCAGAGCCCGATGTAGTGCCCCGCTTCGTGGGTGGCGATCGCCTGGATGTCGAGGCTGCCGGGCGTGCCGTCGGTGGCGTATTGCGGGCGCGGCGCGTCGTAGCCGAGCGGGATCGGGTTGAAGAGCATGCTCGCCTCCACGATCACGCCGCTGCCGGCCTCGGAGAGCGGCAGCGTGATGGCGAGCACGCCGATCGGGATGCCGACCGGCAGGAACGCGATCGGGTTGACGCCGTCGGTGGCGAAGCCGTTGATCTTGTCGGTATTGGGTCCGCGGTAGAGCTCGATCGACGAGGTGGGGACGTCCTGCCACGCCTCGAACGAGGCCGCGATCGCCGCCTGCCACTGATCGAGCGGATCGGGCCCGGCGATGTTGTTGGTGATCTCGTTCAGGTTGATGTTGTACATGACCGGGTCGGGCCGGCCGTCGCCGTCCCGGTCCGGCCAGTAGGGCGCGACCGTCTTCGAGGTGGTGAAGAGCCGCCCGCCCGCGTGGGCCGCCGTCGGCGCGAAGGCGAGCGCCGCCAGCAGTACGATCGGCATGGAGGGTCGCGATCCTTCGCGACCGCCACGCTGGCGGCTGCGAGGGACCGCAGCCCTCCATCGACCCGCCGACCTCATCGCGCACCTCCCTTGGCGCGCGCCACCGCCGCCTGCACCTGCTCGTGGAAGGAGTCGATCGACACGCTGCCGTCGTCGCCCACGTCGCGCAGCCTGAGCAGCTCGATCGCGCCCGAGCCCGCGGGCGTGGCCTCGCCGCTCTCGGTGATCCCCGCCGCGCGGCTCACGCGCAGCTCGCCGCCCGCGCCGTGGACGAGGTCGAGCTTCCCCTGGAAGAGCCCGATCACGCCCCAGGTGCCGTCGCGGAAGTCCTGGAGGAAGAGGACGCTCTCGCCCCCCACCTCGAACGACACTCCACCCGGCACCAGCGCCGAGTAGCGCCCGTCGGAGCCGCCCGGCTGCACCACCGCGAGCTCGGCCGGCGGCGCGCCCTTCCAGGTGTCGAGGCGCGTGAAGCGCGCCTGCGTGCGGAACACCACCGGCCCCTCGGCGCGCGCCCCCTGGCGCTCGAGCCGCCCCGACGCCACCTCGTCGCAGCGCGCGACCACGATCGCGTCGGCGTGCCGCGCGAGCTGATCGAGATCGAGCGGGATCAGCGTGGTGGCCCGCGCCACGCTCGCCATCGCCATCGCCGCCACCATCACCAGACCCACCACGGCTCGCTTCATGTGCGCTCTCCCGCCATCGAGCCTCTCGCAGCGGTGCGTCCGTCTGCAACCCGGTTGGCCGCGCTACGGCCACCCCCGCTCGCGCCCGCCACGGCGGCGCGGCATCCATGTGGTATCTAGCGCCCCGGGGAAGTCGACGATCATGCGCGAGGCGCTCGCGGGCGAGATCCGGAACGCGATCCGTTACCTGCGAGCCAACTGGCTCGCGGCGCGGGTGCTCGCGAGCTATCTCTCGCTCTACCTGCTCTACAGGCTGTTCGGCGCGGATCGCATCCGCGCGCGCATCGAGCGCACCCACGAGAGAAACGCCGATCGCGTCCTGACCGGCATCCTCGAGCTCAAGGCGGTCTACATCAAGCTCGGCCAGGTGCTGAGCGTGATGGGCGGCATCCTGCCCGCGGCCTTCGCCGACAAGCTGGTGGGCCTGCAGGACGCGGTGCCGCCGCACCCGTACAAGGACATCGAGCGGCGCTTCCGCGAGGAGTTCGGGAAGAGCCCCGAGGAGATGGGGCTCGCGCTCGAGCCGGTGCCGCTCGCGTCGGCGTCGCTCGGCCAGGTGCACCGCGCCAGGGACTCCGCGGGGCGTGACCTCGCGATCAAGGTCCAGTACCCGGAGATCGAGAAGATCGTCGAGATGGACTTGAAGGTCCTCGCGCGCGTCACGCGCATCCTCGACTGGTTCTTCCCCGACTTCCACTACCACCGCATCCGCGACCAGATCGCCGACGTGGTGCGCCGCGAGCTCGACTACCGGTCCGAGGCGCGCAACATGGCGGTCTTCGCCGCCAACTTCGCGGACGATCCCGACGTGCTCTGCCCAGAGGTGGTCCCCGAGTACACGAGCGGGCGGGTGCTCGCCATGACGTTCATGGAGGGCATCAAGATCGGCAACCGGCGCGTGCTCCTGGAGGCCGGCATCGAGCCGGCCGCGGTGGTGAAGAAGCTGGCGCAGGTGTTCTTCAAGCAGGTGCTGAAGGACCGCCTCATCCACGCCGATCCCCACCCGGGGAACTTCCTGGTGCAGCCCGGCCCCAAGCTGGTGGTCCTCGACTTCGGCGCCGTCGAGCCGGTGCGCGAGCCGCTCATGAAGGGAATGCGCAAGGTGTTCCTCGGCTACATCTCGCGCAACGACCAGCTCGTGCTCGAGGGCGTCGAGATCATGGGCTTCGAGTCGATCACCGGCGATCGCGCGGTGTTCGAGCGCTCGGTGAAGCACTACTTCGAGAAGCTGTTGCGCTACCGCCCCGAGGACCTCGCCAAGCTCAACCCCGAGATCATCAAGGATCTGACCGACCTCAAGCAGCTCGACGTGTCGTTCCGCGACCTGGCGCGCGCGTTCCAGTACCCCGAGGGCTACTTCTACATCGAGCGCAGCATGCTGCTCCTGCTCGGGCTGTGTGTGTCCCTCGACTACACGCTCGACCCGCTGATCGTGGGCGCGCCGTACGCGATGCAGCTCATCCTCGAGACCGCCGAGCCGGGCTCGCTGGTCATCCCGCCGCCGCCCTCGTCGTGAAACGCTGGTTCGCGCGCCTCGGCGCCGTGCTCGCGTTCGCGCTCGGGTGCCTGGCCGCGCTCGAGGGTCTGCTCCGGCTCGCGGCGCCGGTGCCGCTCAACTCACCGCGTTTTCGCACCTCCGAGCGCTACTGCACCGAGCTGATCGCGGGTAGCGAAGGCGTCATCACCACCGCCGACTTCCGCCACGGGTTTCGGGTCGACGAGCGTGGCAGGCGCGCGAGCGCCGCGCCGGCGCCACGCGGCGGGGCGGCCACGGTGGCGGTGGTCGGTGACTCGATGGTGTTCGGCGAGGGCGTCGCCGACGGCGAGACGTTCGTGGCGCGGCTGCCGGGCGCGCTCGCCGCTTCGGGCGCCGGCGAGTGGGAGGCGTGGAACCTCGGCATCGGCGGTCACGGCACCGGCCAGCACGTGGCGCGGCTCGAGGACCTGGTCGCCTCGGGAGCGAGGCCGGGCGTGGCGCTGGTGACCTTCTTCGCCAACGATCCTCGCGACGACCGCGAGTGCCGCCCGTTCCGGTTCGCGGACGATGGCATGACGCTGTCGCGGGTGACGCCCGCCGACATGGCGCACCCGCCGCCCAAGCGCCTGCCGTGGCTGGTGCAGCAGCCGTGGTACCGCTGGTTCACCGCGCACTCGCAGATCGTCGGCCGGCTCCGGCTGCGCGCGGCGCGCAACCCCGACAAGCGCGCGGCCGCGCCCGGTCTCAACGCCCTCGACGAGCCGCTCACCCCCGACGAGGTGCGCCTCACCAACGCGCTCTACCAGCGCCTCGCCGGCGACGCGCGCTCGTGGGGGATCCCGGTGGGCATCGTGCTGGTGCCGCACAAGGGCTGCTTCGCCGGCGACGCGATGCGGGCGTGCGCCGACAAGCTGGACACGGTGGCGCGGATCGCCGCCGAGGCGCGGCTTCCGGTCCTCGACCTGCGCGCGTCGTTCGACGCGCGGGGGCTCGACGCCGACTATTACGCCCACGACCTCCACTGGACCGCCGCGGGCCACGCCCGCGCCACCGCCCCGATCGCCGCCTTCGTGGCGCGGCTCGCGGCCGCACACCGCGAGGTCGAGCGTCCGCTGCTATAACGGATACCGTGATACGCTCCTTCGCGGATCGAGCCACCGAGGACGTGTTCGACGGCCTCGCGAGCCGTCGCGCGCGAGCCGCGTGTCCCGAGCAGCTCTGGCCGGTGGCGCGCCGCAAGCTCACGCAGCTCAACCGCGTCCGCGAGCTGCGCGAGCTGGCGATCCCCCCCGGCAATCACCTCGAGGCGCTGAAGCGAGATCGCGCGGGTCAGCACAGCATCCGGATCAACGAGCAGTTCCGGGTGTGCTTTCGATGGGAGAACGGCGATGCCTTCGAAGTCGAGATCACGGACTACCACTGAGCGGCAACTACCCCGGGCCGCGCCGCCCACTCATCCGGGCGAGATGCTGCTCGAGGAGTTCCTCAAGCCGCTGGGCATCTCGCAGTCGGAGTTCGCCGTCCGGCTCGGCGTGTCGTTTCCTCGCCTCAACGAGATCACGCGCCGGAAGCGATCGGTGACCCCCGACACCGCGCTCCGTCTCGCCCGCGTCACCGGCATGAGCGCCGACTTCTGGCTCGGTCTCCAGCAGGACTGGGACCTGTGGCACGCGATGCGCTCGGCCGGCGCCGCCGAGATCGGCCGGCTCAAACCGCTGGCGCTCGCGAGCTGAGCTCCGGATCGATCGACCACCATGTCCTCCGAAGAGACTCCTCCCGAGCGCCCGCGCCGCCGCGTCGGTACGAAGCCGGCGCCAGCCAAGCCCAAGGTCGACGTCCCGGCGCCGCCCGAGCCGCCGCCTCCGCCGCGGCCCGGCGAGGTGCTGCGCGATCGCCACCTGGTGGCGAAGGGAGTGACCGAAGCGGCGCTGGCGCGTGAGCTCGACGTGTCGGTGTCGTACGTCTCGGAGCTGGTGCGCGGGAAGCGCCGCGTGACCACCGAGACCGCGATCCGCCTCGGCCGCGCGACCGGCATCGACGCCAACGAGTGGCTACGGCTGCAGCACGACTGGGACGCCTGGCGCGAGGGCCACCCGCGGCGGCGGTAACCCGTGGAGGCCGGCCGCTTCGTCGGCCGGCCCAGGCCTATCTCTGCACCGTCGCCAGGTAGAGCAGGTCGAAGAGGCCCTGGTCGGCGGCGCCGCCCGCGTAGCTCGCGGTGAAGCGCACCTTGCGGGTGCCGGGGGGCACGGCGTCCTTGCGCTGGTACGGGGTCCACTCGGCGGCCGCGCTCGGCCCGATCGTGGCGCCTCCCAGCGAGCCGTTCCCGGCGTCGAGGAACTCCACCGCGAGCCCCACCGCCGCGAGCGACTCGTAGCTGCGCAGGCTGCCGCCCCAGCGGATCGAGAGCTGGTCGAGGTCGATGCGACCCGCGTGGCTCGACAGGTCGACGTCCTGCGTAAGCGCCGCCGCCGCGCCGTTGCCGAGACCGGTGATGAAGAACCAGTCCCCGGAGGCGCTCTTGAGCGGGTAGACGTCGGTCTCGAGGTTCATGTCGGCGAACGCGGCCAGGCTGCCGGTGACGGTCCACCCCGAGGTGTTGCCGCTCTCGGCCTCGGGGTTCACGAGCAGGTTCCCGGCGAGCAGCTCGTGGGGCGCGGCGAGCGCCTCGAAGCCCAGGTAGACGTCGTCGAACATCGCGTCGTTGGAGAGCAGGTTCACGTAGTTGCGCGTCGAGGTCAGCACCATGGTCGCGCTGCGAGTGCCGGGCGGGACGTGGATCGTGGCGTAGTACGGAGACCAATCCAGCGTGTCGCGGCGGCTCGACGCCTCCACTCCGAGGAGCTTTCCGGCGCCGTCCTTCAGCTCGACGCGGATCTCGGCCTCGTCGTAGGGCCGCACTTGGTTGCTCGAGCCGTTGGCGTCGGAGATGGTCTGGTAGCCGGTGGTCATCCAGCCGGAGACCAGGAGCTGGCCACGCCCCTGGTCGATCGCGCTCGCCTGGCTCGCCAGGCTCACGGTCTGGCGCGCCTTCGAGCGCGTGCCCGAGCAGCCGCCCTGGCCGGTCGCGAACAGGCTGCCGCCGTGCGCCACCTGGTTCTCGCGGGCGCTGGTGGCGGTCATGCCGCCCTCGCCGCTCCAGCTCGCGAGGTTCGACTCGAAGCCCGGGTTGGCGAGGAGGTTGGCGGGGCGTGAGGCGGGCGGCGGGAAGCCGTAGTCGGGGCGGCGCTGGTCGGCGAACGGGTCCTCGGTGAACGGCGCGGACGGGTTGGCCGAGAACAAGAGCTCGGCCCACACCGGCTTGTGATCGGACGGCACCGGGGTGAGGTTCACGACGTCGCCCGTGACCACGATCGCGCCGGCGCTGGTGTTGGTGAAGATCAGGTCGATGAGCTGGCTGCCCTCCGAGCCGTCGAAGCGCTTCGACGGCCAGCTCACGCGCTGGCCCGGGTACCAGCCGAGCTTGGTCCAGGAGTCGGTGAGGACCTCCTCGAGCATCGTGATCTGGTCCGAGAAGTGCTCGTCGTTGAAGTCGCCGACGACGATCTTGTAGGGCGTCGGGTCCACCGACAGGTAGCTGTCGACGAGCTCGCGGCAGTCGCGGTTGCCGTCGACGTTCCAGTCGGTGTGCACCGAGTAGATCGCGAAGTCGACCCCGCCGATCGTGGTGTGCGCGCGCGCGAAGGTGCGCCCGGTGGCGAGGGTGAACCACTCGGCCTGGGTGAGCGGCGTGCGCGACAGGATCGCCTCGCCGTGGTCGCCGTAGTAGGAGAACGCGAGGCCCGCCGCGGCGGCGACGTCCGCGGTGAACGCGGCGCTCGGGTCCTCCTGGAGCCCGACCACGTCGAGCCCGAGCGGCGCGAGCGCCGCGCCGATCGTGGCGGCGTTCGCCCAGTTGCCGCCATAGAGGTTCCACGAGCCGGCGCGGACGTGGATCCCGGCGGGCAGCGTGACGGGCGGCGGCGGCTCGGTGGGGAGCCACGGGCCGAGGGAGGCGACCGAGAGCTGGTCGAGGCGGCTCGGGACGGGCAGCAATCCGGCGAAGAAGAGGGCGGCGAGGACCAAGAGCGGCGCGCGTTTCATGGTGCTTCGATTGTACAGACGGGGCTCGAAGCGGCGCATCCGCGAGGTCCGCTTGTAAAGCACAAGCTCTACAAAATCGTCCGGCAGATGCTTTACAAATTTGTAAAGCTAAAGCTCCACACGGCTGTTTTCGCGGCCAGCAGGGCGAAAACCGGCCATTTTCGGCCTCTGGGGGCCCTGGAGGGGCCCCTTTTCGAGGCGGAAGTGGGGTCGATTCCGCCGCTCCGGGGGGAAAAAATCCCGCGGCGGGGGGTCACGGCCGGCGATCGGCGGGGGCGGGCAGGATCGTGGGCGGCTGGCCGGCGAGCGCCTCGGCGAGGAACCCGGCGACGTGGTCGTGGAGGTCCTTGGCGGACGCCACGCCGGTGTGCGTCGCGACGCCGCCGTCGGCGAACGTGCGGTACTGGACCAGCCCCGCGGTGAGCCCGCCGGGCCCATTGGCGGTGGCGGGGTAGGGCGCACGCGCGAGCCCGGCCACGTCGCGGTGGGCGGGGACGAGCTGCGGCACGCCGAGGGCGCGCGCCAGCGACTCGTTGGAGGGGTTGGGCACGACGTCGTCGTCGATGACCTCGAGCTGCAGGAGCGGCATCGCCGGCGCCGCGCCGGGCCAGCGATCGGCGAGGACGTGCGGCGCGTAGGCGAGCGGATCGCCGGGCGCGAGCACGTTCTGGGCGGCGGCGATCGCCGTGTAGACCAGGCCGGTCGGCAGGTTCGTGAAGTGGGCCACGTCGGCGAGGAAGTCGAAGCCGCCGAAGCCCGGCTGGAGCTTGAGCTCCTCGGTGATGACGTCGGTCCAGGTGCCGCCCGCGATCATGAGCGCGGCGGCGTCGAGCGCCGGATCGACGGCGACGAAGATCGTGCCGAGGATGCCGCCGAACGACTCGCCGAGGTAGCCGATGCGCTCGCCGTCCACGTCGGGGACGCCGTCCGGCGCGCCGAGCGGCAGCACGTCGAGACCGCCGAGCCCGGCGGCGACGCAAAGCTCGAGCTGCACCAGGTCCGCGATGGTCTGGCGCACGCTGTCCTTCATCGCAGGCAGGTCGCTGATGTGGAAGAACGAGAGCGCCGGCAAGAGCGAGCCGGTGTAGCGCGAGCCGTGCTCGGCGAAGTCGATGCCGACCGTCGCCAGCCCCGCCGCCGCCATCGCGTCCGAGTAGTCGAGGACCTGCTCCTTCGAGGCGTCGATGCCGTGGCCGTAGATCACCACCGGTGCCTGGCGCGCGTTCCTCGGCAGCGAGAGCAGCACGCCGAGCTCGACCGCGGGCGCGCTCACCGGCACGCGCGCGAAGCGCGCGTCGACGAGGCGTCCGTCGGCGCCGCGGAAGTCGTGGGCCGAGAGCGTGCCGTGGACGATCACCTCGTCGCCGCGGGTCTCGGTGGACTCGACCCGGAAGCGCGGCGGAGTGGTCGCGGCGGTGCGGACCTCGGCGTCGATCAGCCGGCGCAGGCGGGACGTCAGCGCCTCCTCGGTGGCGGTGGTGAACACCGTCATCCCCGCCACGTCCTCGCGGCCGAGCGGCAGCACCGCGGCGAGCGCGTCGGCGGCGTCGCGCAGGCGCGCGGCGTCGGCGGCGACGCGCGGATCGGCGAGGCGCGCGGTGTCGCCGGTGAGCGCCGCCTCCAGCACCGCCGACGGCGCGAGCTCGCCGCCCGCCGCGCCGCGCACCCGCCGGGTCACGACCAGCGCATGGCGGGTGCCGGCGGCGAGCGGACGCAGCGCGCGGATCATGAGCGTGTAGCTCGGCGGATCGAGGGTGAGGCCGAGCGGCTCGTAGCGGGCGAGGAACGGGATCGGCACGCCGAAGCCGGGTGCCGCCGGGTCGGCCACGGTGAGGATCACGCTCGCCGCGGCGTCGGCGCTCGCGTCGTCGGGCGGCAGGGTCGCGAGGTCGATGGGGCCCGAGAGCGCGACCATGATCCGGCTCGACGGGTCGAAGCCGTCCATCTCGCCCTCGCGCTCGAGGCCGATGAAGGACGGAAACGGCGCGTTCCAGAGCTCGATCCTGAGCCCGCCGGGCCGCGCCGGGTCGGCCACGGTGAAGACGTCGCTGGGCCAGGGCCGGATCTCGCCGGCGAGCGGATCGAACGCGACCTCCGCCGCCGCGTCGCTCGCGCCGGTCCGGTAGCGGAACGCGAGCGGCGCCGCGAGTGTCACGCCGTCGCGGGTCGCGAGCCCGGCGTCGAGGCGCAGCTCGACCGCCGCATCTCCCGGCAGCCGCTCCGCGGGGTCGACCACCAGCGAGGCGTCGTCGCCGCCGCGGCGAACCCGGGCCTCGAGCTCGCGTCCGCCCTCCATCACGTGGACCCGCGGCCCCGCCGCGCCCGCCTCGATCGCGCTCGCGAAGCGCACCCGGAACACCGCGCTCGTCGACAGCCGGTCGCTCCCCGAGGCGGGCTCGACCGCCACCACCGGCGGCGCGGAGGTCAGCTCGGGCCCGGCACCGGCTCCGCCGCCGCTCGCGTCCGAGCCGGACGACGAGCAGCGGCCGGCCGCCAGCGTCAGCGCCAGCGCCGCGCCCGCGATGCGCCGTCTCGGAGTCACCCGCCCGCGCCCGGTCCCTTGGGTGTCGGCGTGTAGATCGGCACCGGCGACGACGAGCCGCCCTTGGCGCCCGCGGCGCCCGGCAGCGCGAGGATCTTGGCGGTGCCGCCCTTGTCGACCTCGTCGATCCGGATCAGCGCGTGCATCGGCACGTGGAAGCGGGTGACGCCGGCGAACTCGTTGCGCAGCTCCTGCTCGCTCGGGTCGATGATGACGCTCGACTTGGTGCCCCACACCAGGTCGGCCACCTCGACGAACCCGAACAGCGTCCCCTGCGTCACCTCGCGGGCGTAGACCTCGAAGATCCGCCCCTCGTTCTGGAACCGCACCCGGTAGGTCTTCTTCTTGGAACTGGCGCTGTTCTTGGTAGTGGTCACGGCGAGCCTCGGAAGATCGCGTCGTCGACGTCGACGCTGATGGGACAGTGGTCGGAGCCCCGTACCTCGGGGTGGATCGCGGCGCCGCGCACGAACTCCATGGCCGCCGGCGACGCCAGCACGTAGTCGATGCGCCAGCCGATGTTCTTCTCGCGCACGCCGAAGCGCTGGCTCCACCACGTGTAGTGGCCGCCGCCCTTCTCGAAGTGGCGGAAGGTGTCGACCCAGCCCCTGGCGATCCAGCGCGACATCTCCTTGCGCTCGATGTCGGTGAAGCCGCTGGTCTCGCGGTTCTCCCTGGGGCGCGCGATGTCGACCTCCTCGTGGGCGGTGTTGAAGTCGCCCATCACCAGGATGCGCGCGCCGCGCGCCTTCTCCGCCTCGAGGACGTCGAAGAGCTTCTTGTAGAAGCGCAGCTTGAACGGGATCCGCGAGTTGTCGCGGTCGGTCCCGTTGCCGTTCGGGAAGTAGCCGTTGACCACCGTGAGCGCGCCGAAGCGCGCGATCGCGAGCCGCCCCTCGCAGTCGAGCGCGCGCACGCCGAGCGTCGAGCGCACCTCGTCGTGCGGGCGCCGCGCCAGGAAACCCACGCCGCTGTAGCCGGCGCGCTCCGCGCACACCCAGTGGTGGTGCCAGCCGTCGACGCCGTGGATCTCGGGCGGGATCTGCTCGTGGCTCGCGCGCACCTCCTGCAGCCCGACGATCTCGGCGCCGCTCTGATCGAGCCAGTCGCGAAAGCCCTTCTTCGCGACGGCGCGGATGCCGTTCACGTTCCAGGACACGATGCGATGCGAACGCTTGGAAGCCATGGTCCCCTGTGTGGCGCTGTCGGTCCTCTCGACGGTCACCGGGCCAGCGTGCAAGATGGCGCTCCCGCGCCACCCCTTGCGCGGCGGTCTCCTCATGCGCAACCGGTCCGGAAGGCTACCTCGTGGCGGCGTGTGTCCGCGATCCGCCGTGGCCGCGATCGCGGGCGTCGCGCTCCTCGCCGTGCTCGCCGTCCTCGGCCTCGCGGCACCGGCGGCGGCGCTGCCGCCCGCGCCCGCCGATCAGCCGCCGACCATGCGCGCGTGCTGCGCGTTCGGCTACAACCTCGCGCCCCGGATCGGCACCGTCGAGTTCCCGATCCGGATCGGGAACGTGTCCGCGTCACGTCCCTTCGGCAAGCACAGCTACGCCGGAGCGCTGCGCATCGACGAGCGCAACGCGCACCTCTACACCTGCCGCGGCGGCTTCGTCGATCTCGCCCACGTCCGCGACAACGCCGACTGGACCGGCTACCTGCTGACCCAGACCGAGGCGCTGCTCGGCTCGGGGAAGACGATCGAGCTGAGCGACGAGGCGGGCAAGCGGCGCGTGGTCTTCCCGGCGCGCAGCCTGCCCGGCGACCGCGAGGAGCTGGCCGCGCTGGTGGCGCGGCGCATCGCGCTCGACCTCTCGGTGTGGCACGAGATCGCGAGCTGGTACGGCTTCTCGCTGGTGCCGATCTTCCCGGAGCGGCTGTCGGCGTTCTCGCCCGAGGACTTCTACTCGAACGTGATGGGGACCGAGATCGGCCTCGCCGCGTACCGCTCGCCGAAGCCGTTCGACGACGCGGTGGAGGCGGGCATCATCGCCGCCACCGGCGCGCTCGACCCGGTGCCGGGCAGCTCCACGCGGCGCGCGTTCCAGATGGCCGACGGGCTGTGGTGGGATAGCCGCCGCTTCGTGCCCGACACCGACCTCGTGACCCGCCGCTACCTGAACGTCGGCCCGGTGGTGACGCCGTGGCGCGTGCCGGGCGGCGACGCCGAGCTGTGCGGCGGCCGCGACGAGCCGGTGGTGCCGCGCGTCGCGCCCGTGCAAGCGCCCGACGGCGAGCCGCTCACCAACTTCTACCGGCTCGAGATCGACCCCGACGCCGAGCTCATCCACGGCGCGCCGTTTCGGGAGCTCGGCATCGAGCGCATCACCTCGCTCGACTTCGGCTGGATCAACGCCACGATCCGCGACCAGATGATCGCCGAGCTCGGTCCCGAGTTCGAGAGCCCGGACGCGCCGCGCCAGCCGCGGCCCAGGCCCGTCGAGCCGCCCTCGCCGCTCGCCGAGCCCGCCCCGACCGCGGCGTCGCCCGCGGACCCGCCGCCCACCGCGGAGGCGAGCGTGTGCGGCGCGTCCGACCCGATCTGCCGCATCCAGATGGAGGGACGGGTCGCCGGCTTCCACCTCCTCGACCTCAAGATCCGCCTCGGCGCCTCGGTCAACGACGACTGGCGGCTGGCGGGCGGCGGCGAGATCCGGGTCCTGGACGCGGACATCCCGGGCGGCGACATCCGCGCGCTGATCTTCGACGTCAACGACGATCGTGGGCGCCGCGACATGGTCGCGCGCTTCGTGGTGGCCGAGTCGAACGCGGTCTACTTCTGCCGCGACCAGGAGAGCGACGAGCTCCACCCGCCGGTGGCCGCGTGGTTCCGCGCCTGCAAGCCGGGCGGCATCTGGGGGCTGGGCGGCAGCGTGGGCGAGTTCCAGTACGACGGCGCCACCGGCCGCAGCGCGATCCGCGCCTTCGAGTTCGACGCCGTCGCCAACGCCTTCGACAACGCCAACACCCGCGACTACCTGACCAAGCGCCTGCTGCCGTACGTGGGCGTCAGCCTCGAGAGCGTGTGGCCGGGCACGGTGGCGGAGGAGGACGGCGTGACGCCGGGGAGCGCCACCGAGCGCCCCCAGACCGACGTGTCGCCGCGCGCCGTGGTCGGCATCCGCGGCCTCGCCCGCACCCGCGACCTGCGCTGGGAGCTGCAGGCCTACACCGGCTACCGCCAGGACCTGTCCGAGGCGAGCGACCAGAACTTCGAGGCGGGGATCAAGCTGTTCCACCACTTCCCGCTCGGGCTGACCGCGCCGGTCCCCGCCGACACCGCGGCGGGCCGGCCGTCGAACACCGAGTCGCGCGGCTGGAGCTTGTTCAGCGTCGGCCTGGAAGCGGGCTACAGCTACTGGTCGAAGCCCGAGAACCAGATCCAGGGCTGGGTCGGCCCGTTCGTGTCCGATACCACGCCGCGCACCTGGCAGGCGCTCGTGACGCTGCGCTGGCGCCCCGGCGAGCTGACGTTCTGAGAGGCGCTGAGGAGTTCGGCGAAGCCGCGATTTTCGCGGGCGCCGGTGTTTTTCTCGGGGGTCTGTTCCAGACCCCCGCCCC
>CAYMQR010000063.1:0-14627 GCA_964392195.1 uncultured bacterium
AGGGGAGGGCGCCAGTAAGCCCTCCCGCGCACGGAACCGGTCGGCCTCACTCGTGTCCGCACATCGGACCGATCCGGCGATCGACGCTCCCGGTGATGCGGCGCGCCGGAGGCGCGCCCTCCATACCGGGATCGACGCGAACGTCGGCGCGGGCGCCGGCACGGATCGCCGGGCGAGCTGACGCTCGCCCCTACATGGCCTGGGGCAGCGTCCGCCACCGATCCAACCCCCTGTAGGGGAGGGCGCCAGCCCTCCCGCTGATCAGCTGCAGCGCCTCAGTGCCGCTCGCTCCCCGCTCGCTGGGGGACCCCCGCGACGCACGCGACCAAAAACGCGGCGAGCACGAGCGAGACCGTGTAGCGGCTCACGGCGAGCCCGCCGACGTCCACCGGCTTGTCCAGGAAATCGCCCACCACGGCGCCGAGCGGGCGGGTGAGGATGAACGCCGCCCAGAAGAGCACCGTGCGCGAGATCCCGGTGAGCGCGTACGCGGCGACCACCGCCGCCAAGAGCACCACGAACACGCCCACGCCGCCGAGGTAGCCGAGCCCCTGGGTGTCGGCGGTCCAGTCTCCGAGGGCCGTGCCGAGAGTCTGCGAGAAGAGGATCGTCCCCCAGTAGAAGGCCTCGGCCCGAGGCGTGCTCACGCTGCTCACCGAGACCGTGCCGAGCGCGCGTTTCCACAGCGCCAGCGAGCCGAGCAGCAACGCCAGCAGGAGCGCCGAGCCGCCGGCGTAGCCGATGCCGAGCGAGCGGTCGGCGAAGTCGGCGAGGGTGGTGCCGACGGGTGGTGGTGGCGACGATCGTCAGCCAGTAGAGCGACGGATGGAAGCGCTCGGCGCGGATCTGTGCTGCCACCGCCGCCACGAAGATCGCGGCGAAGATGGCGGTCGCCGCCAGGTAGCCGAGCCCCATCGACATCGAGACCGCGTCGCCACCGGTCTCGCCGAGGGTGGTCGCGGCGATCTTCAGCACCCAGAAGAAGAGCGTGACCTGGGGGACCTTGCTCGGGACGTCGAAAGCGGTGGGATCGGTCGCGGGGGTGCTGGGCATGGGCCCTCCAGTCCGCTTTGGACGTTGGCGGGCGTGTTAACAATTCGCCTAACAGAATTGCTGATAGCCACTAGCAAGATTCACTTCCAGCCAAACAATCTGTTCACTTTCAGCCTAACAAGAGGGCCATTCAGGGCCGAATTCCGACGCCGCGGGCCCCCGGGATCGGCTTTTGGGGCCCGTTTCAGCGCCCGGAAACGGTGCCACCCACCTTCAGGAACCGGTCGGCGTCGATCTCCAGGATGCCGAGCGCCGAGCCCACCCAGATCCGCTCCCCCCCGGGTGAAAGGGCGAGCGATCCCGGCTTCTTGCCGGCCAGCAGCCGCGCCACCACCTGGCCGCTCGTGTAGTCCGTCGCCTCGAGCACGCCGGTCCCCCAGCCGAGCCCGTACACGACCCTGCGCTTCGGATCGAAGGCGATGTTCCGCGAGCCGGCGCGCGGACCCGCGAGCGTGCGCCGCACCTGCCAGGTCGCCGCGTCCACCTCGTGGACCACGTCGCCGTACCCCTCGGGCACCAGCACCACGCCGAGGTCGGCGTCGAGCGTCATGTCGGTCGAGCCCATCGGCAGGATCAGGCTCCGCTTCACGGTGAGCGTCACCGGGTCGATGTCGGCGAGTGCGTAGTGGTCGCGGGCGTCGACCGGCCCGAGCAGCGCCACGATCCGGTCGCGGCGCGTGTCGTAGCCGAGCTTGAGCCCGCCGCCGTGGAGCCGCGTGACGCCCGCCTCGTGGAGGTCGAGGCTGCGGGTCAGCGTCCACGTGCGCCGGTCCCACTCGGTGATCACCGCGCGCTCGTAGGCGATCACGTAGAAGCGCTCGCGCGGCCCGTCGATCCAGAACGAGATCGCGTCGCCCACCGGCCCGCGCCCGAAGAGGTCGACCTTCTGCACCAGCCGGAACGGGTGCGACGCGAAGAGGTTCACCTCGGCGCGCGGCGCGTCCACGCCGAGCAGCATCCCGGTCACGGGGTCGAGCTCGGTGGAGCGCATGCCGCCCTCGACCGACAGCACCTCGGCCGGCCCGCTCGCGTCGAGCGGCAGGCGCAGCACGCCGGACGCCCAGCCGGAGGTGGGCCCGAAGCCCAGAAAGAGCGCGTTCTGCGCGGGGTCGTGGACGAGCTGGCGCGGGAAGAGGCGGTCGTACGCGGCTTGCCCCTCGTTCGCGGGATAGAGCCGTCGCACGTAGTCGAGCCCCGCCAGCGCGGCGCTCGCGCCGCGATCGCCGGGGTAGACGCCGAGGAAGAAGAGCGTGATCAAGAGCAGCGGCGCGAAGCCCGCGATCGAGCGCGCGAAGCCGCGAGTGGCGCCAACCAGCGGCAACACTACCAGCCAGCCCGCCATGAGCGGCAGCGGCCCGAGGTTGGGGACGTGGGCGAGGTTGATGGTGAGCGCGACCACGTACGCGACCGACACGCCCACGATCGCCGCCGAGGTCGCGCGCCGCGTCCGCGGCCAGGTGACGCTCGCGATCAGCACCACCACGACCGCGGCCACGCCGCACACGAACACGGGATCGATCCGCAACAGGAACTCGAGGAGCTTGGGCAGCCGCGTCCAGTCGAGCGGCAGCCACCGGAACGAGCGCTCCTTGGTGGGCTCCATGCGGAACGCGAGCCCGGGGATGATCCACCAGGCGCTCACCGCCGCGCCGACCGTGAGCGCGCTGCTCATCAGCCGGCGGCGAAGCGGCTGCGAGCGCCGCCCCACGAGCCACGCCGCCTCGAGCAACACGAGGAGCGCCGCCACCGCGAGCATCCGCGCGCGGAACTCGCCAGGCTCGAAGCCGCCGTCGAGCCCGACCAGGAGCGTCTGGATCGCCACGTAGCCGAGCGTCGTGAACGCGACGCCGTCGGCGAGCAGCACCGCGAAGAGCCGCGCCGGTGAACCCGGGCGCGGCACCGCGGCGCGGTTCTCGCTCACCGCGCTCACGGGCTCTTCCACGGCGGCGGCTCGACCTCGTACACACCGCACCCCGACGCCACCCACAGGTGGCCCGAGGTGGGATCGACGATCGCGGCGCGCGCCAGCCGCCCGACGTGCGCCACCGGCGGGTTCGACCAGTCATCAGTGCCGAACCACGCCACCAGCGCACCGGTCGTGAACGAGAGCGTGTACCAGCGCTCGTCGAACGGGTTCACCAGCATGAGCTGCGGCATGGAGTGGAACGCCATCGCGGTGGTGTGGTCACCGCTCGCCAGCTCGAGCCGCTCCATCCGCCAGCGGATCGGCGACAGCAGGTACGCCACTTCGTGCGCGCCGTCGACGACCACGCCCGAGGCGAGCTTGAACGGCACCTTCCGCTCGGAATACGTGAGCGTCTCGAGGTCGAGCGACACGAGGTAGCCCTCGAGCGCCGCGGACCACAGGGTCTTCCCGTCCTCGCTCACGAACGGCGCGCCCAGCCGGCGACCGGTCGGCACGGGTTTCCCTTCATCGTCCTCGTTCTGACCGGAGAAGCGCGCCAGCGAGCGGAAGTCCGCCGCGTCCAGCACCTCGATCGCCACGTCCGTGTAGAGCGCGGCGCCCTCGGCGGCGGGCCAGAACGTCACGAACAGCCGGCCGTCCTTCCACACGATGCCGTGCGCCTCGCCGCCGAGGTGCGCGAGCCGCTCGAAGCGCAGCCCACCTCCCGAGACGTCGAACGCGGCGATGCAGTAGACGCCGTTCCCGGAGGTGAGCGCGAAGAGCCGGTTGCCGGCGGTGTCGAGGGCGAGGCGGTCGGGATAGAGCGTGCAGGTCTCCTCAGTGGGAAACGCCGCGCTCACGATCGTGCCGTCGGTGGCGAGCGCCGTGAGCTGGCCGCCGAGGCGCGTGGTCCAGAACGCACTCTGGTGCGAAACGAAGAGCCGTCCGTCACGGGGGTCGCGCGCCACGTCGAACGGGTTGCTCCAGGCGAGCCCGGGCAGCGCGTCGATCGCCGCCCGCGACATCACCACGCGCGTGGTCGGGTTGGTCCCGGGTCCGGGGCAGCTCGCGGCGTGCGGCGGGAAGCGCATGAGCATCACCGCCGCGAACGCGACCCACGCGAAACCCATCAAGCCGGAGAGCGCGCCGAACCACGTCTTCTTCCACACCCCGATCACAACCAGCACCGCCATCACCGCGGCGGCTGCGATCACGCCGTGGCGGGTGTAGGCGTAGAACCAGATCCAGTAGAAGAGCGTCGGCACGACGAGGCCGAGCTTCACCAGCGTGGCCAGGAGCCGCGCGGTCCAGCGCCACGCGCTGGTGTCACGAGCGCGCCGCACCCCCGCGAGCCGCTGCAGCGCCGCGAGCGCCACCGCCGCCGCCGCGAAGCCCGCGACCGCCACCGCGGCGCGGCCGAAGCCGTAGATCTCGATCGGGAAGCGGATGATCTCCTGGGGCAGCACCCAGAAGAAGAGCAACCCGAAGAGACGAAGCGCGCTCACGAGCACCCGGGCGCTCCGGGACGCGCGTCGACGAGGCGAAGCGGCTCGCTCCCCGGCGCGATCCACACCTTGCCGTCGCGCGCCGCCACCGCCATGAGCGGATCCTTGGTGGCGCAGCGGGCGAGCACGCGCTTGGGCGCACGATCGACCAGCTCCACCACCCACAGCCCGCGCTCGTGGTTTGCGACGTAGAGGCGATCGCCGTCGACAGCCAGCCCCACCGGATAGCTGATGCCGAGGCGCAGCCGTCGGCCCAGGATGCGCGGATCGCTGGGATCGGAGACGTCGAGCGCCGCCACCGCGCCGAGGTCGGCGACGTAGAGCACCGGATGGCCGGCGTTGGCGCCGGTGCCGTCGTCGGCGGCGAAGCCGAGCGGCTCGTCGACGCCGTCCTTGATCTGGCCCAGGTCGTGCCACGTCGGCACGCCGGCTGCGTCGAAGCGCACGTAGCCCACGCCGTGGTGGAGCGCGGCGACCCACACCGCGTCGCCGGCGCGGATCGCGCGCCAGGCATAGCCCGGGCGGTTGAAGTAGTGGGTGCGCTCGAGGCGCTCGCCATCGTCGGCGCGCTTCAGCACCGAGACCGGCCCCTCGCCACCCACGGTGATCACGCGGTCGCCGAGCATCTCGGTGCGGCGCACGTGCTGCTCGATCTCGAAGGTCTGGAGCAGCCTGGGCGCGCGCGCGTCGCTCACGTCCCACTCGGTGAGCCCGCCCGTCACCTCGGAGACGTAGGCGCGCCCGTCGCGGACCATCACGTGCTGGGCGGTGCCGCGGGTGGGGATGTTCGCCACCTGGGTCGGCGTGCCGTCGCTCGCCAGCTCGTAGAGGTCGACGCCGCCGCTGCCCTTGGCGACCGCGGCGTGACCGGGGAAGAGCTCGACGAAGTGCGAGAAGCCGATCGGCGCGAACTCGCCGGTGAGGCGCGGATTGGCACGGTCGCTGAGATCGTAGACCGCGAAGCCGCGCGAGCCGCGCGTCACCACCATGCGCTTCTCGGCGCACGAGACGTGGACGGGAGTGCCCGACACGTCGACGTGGCCGAGCAGGTGCGGCGCGTCCGGCGCGCTCACGTCCACCAGGAACACACCGCTCGCGTAGTCGGCGACGCAGAGCAGGTTCTGCTCGGCGTCGACGCTCACGCCGCGGATGTGCACGCCACGCGGCAGCGGCACCAGATCGGGCGGCACCGGCGCGCCGTCGGTGCGCGCGATCCCGAGCCCGAGGTTCCCCATGCCGAAGTACACGTACGGCCGGTGCACCGCGACGTCGAAGGGCGGCGGCTCGGGCAGCCCCACCGCGCCCGGTGGCACCTCGGCGATGCGGGTGTGGGCGACCGCGGCGCCGCTCGCGAGGTCGATCTGGATCACGCCGTAGCCGCCCACGCTCACCCACCCCGAGCGGTCGTCGATCGCGGCGCCCTGGCCGACGCCCGGCGTGACGTGGCTGCCGATCAGCTTCGGGCGCGGCGGATCGCTCACGTCCGCGACGAAGAAGCCCCCGGCGCGCGCCGCGACCAGCGCGCGGTCACCGTGAACGGCCATGTCGTAGCCGTAGACGAGGTGCCCGGGCTCGCTCTTGGGCGAGAGGTAGCCGTGCACCGTTGGGCGCGTGACGTCGGCGAGGTCGAGCACGCCGAGCCCTTTGTCCCCCGCGGTGGTGAAGCCCCACCGCGGCCGCACGATCAGCCGGTGCAGGAACTGGGCGAGCACCGTCGAGTAGGCCGGCCGATAGACGCCCGGTGGGTCGAGCTCGAACACCGAGAGCGTGGTGCCCTGGAACGCCATCGCGCGGTGCTCGTCGAGGACGACCGCGTCGGTGGTGATCTCGTCCCACGGCTCGCGCACCACGTCGTGGAAGTGGAGGTGGCGCCACACGTTGGGGACGAGATCGGCGAGGGTCGCGCCCGCGAATAGCAGCACCCCCACGCCGAGCGCGCGCAGCGCGATGCGCGCCACGCGCCGTGCCCGCGACGGGCGCGCGCTGCTCTCGCGCTCCATCGCACTCACGCCGGGCTCCGCGCTTCCACGGAGGCGAGCGTCTCGATCGGCATCGGTGCCGCGTCGTGGCCGAGCACTTCGCGGGCGAGCCACGGCGCCATCGCGCGGTGACGCCAGCGTGCGCCCACTACGAACGGCGCCCGGGCGCCGGACGGAATCGTGAACGCATAGCGCTCGGTAAGCTCACGTCCCGGCTCGATGCGCGAGCCCGGCTCCGTGCCGGCGGGCGCGGCGAGCCACACGTCGACGGGATCGGCGGGCCGGGGGCGCACCGGCCCGAGGCGCGTGACATCCGCGGGCAGCTCGTCGCTCTCGGCGAGCGCGCCGCTCCCGAACACGGTGCGTCCGTCGGCGTCGATCACCTGGAGCTCGAGCCAGGTTTCCGCCGAGGTGCCGGTCATTGCCGGCAGCGCATGGCCGAGGCGCCGCGAGCCGGTCACCACCGCGATCTCCGCGGGCGCTCCCGCGGCGAGGCGCTCAGCGCCCTCGATGCGGACGTCGAGGAGCGGCAGGTCGCGGTAGTGACGCTCGTAGGCGCGCACCTGCGGATCGCGCATGAAGCGAAGGTACGTGATCAAGCTCGGCCGCACCGCGAGCGTGCCGTCGAGCCAGCCCTTCGCGGCCTCGGCGGCGCGAGCGAGTGCGGGCCCGTCGGCGCTCTCTTCGGGCACGAGCCTCGGCAGCGCGGTGCTGCGCCCGAGGGTGTGGTGGTCCCACGGCGGATGCGCCCAGTCGAGCTCGAACATGTGCATGTGGCACTCGCGGCAACCGATCCCCTCGGCGGGAAGGCCGCTCGCCTGCCAGCTCGCGTAGGTCGCCATCCCATGTACGCCGCCCGGCCGCTCCTGATGGCACGGCGCGCACAGCTCCGCCTTCTTGCGCGGCGGGCGCATGTAGCTCGCGCGGTGCGGCACCACCCACCGGTAGACGAGGTCGATCTCGAGCGGGTGGGTGAGATCGCCGGGACCGGGCAGCTCGGGCAGATACACGTTGGGCGTGACTAGTTCGTAGGCGCCGTCGCTGGGCGGCTTGGCGGGCTCGAGGCTGTGGCAGCCAACGCAGCTCACCCCTTCGTCGCGCAAGCGCTCGCTGGTGGCGGCGCTCGGGCCGCCGTGCGCGGCACCGCCGAGAGCGGCGGAGACGGGCTCGTGGCAGCGGGCACAAGACGCGATCGCGGCAGCGTCCGCGCGCTCGGCGAGGCGCACGATCGCGTAGCGGTACGGCTTGTTGCTCGCCGCGTAGCGGTGCGCCGAGACCGCCCACTCCTGGTAGCTCTCGAGGTGGCACTCGGGCAAGCCGCAGCTCGCCGACGGGATCGTGAGCGGATGCTCGCGAGCGGGTTTGGCGTCCGACGCGCCGGCGAGGATGCGCTCGGGCAGGAGGCGCGCGCCGAGCGCCGTGAGCGCGAGCGGCACGGCGACAGCGAGCGCGAGCTGGAACGCGAACAGCGGCGCCTCGGCGAGCGTCCCCGCCCAGCGCCGCGCGGTCGCGATCGCGATCGCCACGAGCAGCGCCGCCGACGCGACGTGGACGTGGTTCAGGATGTTCGAGATCGTGCCGAGCGACTTGAAGACTCCGAGGTAGAAGCCGCTCGAGAGCGCGAACAGCGTGGTCGGCCACGCGATCGCGACGGTGGTCGCGAGCCACGCGGGCGAGCGGCGCCCCTGACGGGCGCGGAAGAGCAGGGCGAATGGAACGACCAGCGCGAGCCACGCCGCGACCGCGGTCTCCATCGGCACGTAGCCGGCGCTGAAGATCAGGAACGGCACGGTCGCGAGCGCGATCAGCACGGCGAGCACCACGAACAGCCCGTGCGTCCAGCCGATCCCGCCCACGATCGTGAGGCCCAGGAACGCGATCAGCGCCACGATGCCGGCGCGGATGTGGACCCGCAGCGCGCCCAGCAGCGCGAGGTCGAGCGCGCCGCGCAGGCGCATCGTGGCGCCGCTCACCGCACCCGCCGCGGCGAGCCCGGCGAGCGTGACGCCGACCACGGCCGCTGCCCGCTGGCGTCGGCTGAGCACCTTCGGGGGCTCGCTCATCGAGATCGGGGGCCTCGAGGCCGGCGCACGAGGCGCTCGGAGTCGACGGCTGCGCGAGGGGACGCGGGCCGCCCATTCTGAGAACCCCACCGCGCACCGTCAACGCGGCTCGAGAGCGCCAGGCGCGCGACGGATCCAGCGCACCGAGGGACCGGCGCGCCTCCAGCCCATCCGGACCGTCGATCCCTCCGCGCGACGGAGCGCGCGGCTCCAGGGGGCGGATCCCCGGGGGCCCGCCCGGCTGCGCGATCTCGTGCGGCCTGCTAGACTCGGTCGCGCCTCAAGGTGCCCGCGTCCAGCCGTCCCTCCCCTGCGCCCGGACCAGCACCGACCCACGCGCCAAGCGCGTGGAATGGTGCCTGATTTCCGAATCGCCGATTCGAAGCCGAGCTCCTGGGGATGCGCGTACTGCTGGTCAATCTCGCCGCCGGCGACACCGACTTCATCGACAAGGGTCGGGTCTGGCGGAGCATCTACCGGCGCCCCTACCTCGGCCTCCAGTACCTCTCGGCGTACCTCAAGCAGCACGGCCACGCCGTCGACCTGATCGACTGCCAGGTCGAGGACCTCACGCCGCGCGAGCTCGCGGCGCGCGCCCGCGCCGGCGGCTACGGGCTGGTCGGCTTCTTCGCGATCTACGTCAACCGCGAGGCGCTGCTGGCCTGCGCCGGCGAGATCCGCCGCGCGGTCGGCGTGCCGGTGGTGGTGGGCGGGCCCGACTGCTTCAACGACGAGGCGTACCTGCGGGCCGGCGTGGACCTGGTGGTGCGCGGCGAGGGCGAGATCACGCTCCTCGAGCTGGTCGAGCGCCTCGAGCGCAAGGACCCCCTCGACGACGTCCTCGGGCTGTCGCGGCTGGTGGGTGGCGAGGTGGTGCGGAGCGCCGATCGCCCGTTCGTCACCGACGTGGACTCGCTGCCCTTCCCCGACCGCAGCCACTACCCGATCACCGTGTGGCACGACTACATGGACTTCAACATGCGCAAGCCGTTCGCGACGCTCATCACGTCGCGCGGTTGTCCGTATGGGTGTGAGTTCTGCGACTCGCCGAGCCTGTGGCAGCGCCGCGTCCGGCAGCGCTCGCCCGCCAACGTCCTCGCCGAGATCGACGCGCTGGTCGCCGAGCACGGAGTGCGCTACCTGCTCTTCTCCGACGACATCTTCGGCATCTCCTTCGAGTGGCAGAAGGAGTTCTGCGAGGCGCTCGCCGCGCGCCGCTACGACCTCGGCTACTTCTGCCTGATCCACCCGCTGGTCTACGGCCAGCATGCCGAGGAGCGCATGGACCTGCTGGCGCGCTCCGGCTGCCGCACCTTCCACCTCGGCGTGCAGTCGGCGAGCGAAGAGGTGCTGCGCACCAGCGGGCGCTTCCCGGGCGAGCTCAGGCACCACCGCCGCATCGTCGAGCTGGCGCGCGCGCGCGGGATCCTGAGCTTCACCACCTTCATCCACGGGCTGCCCGGCGACACCCGCGAGGGCTTCGCCGAGAGCCGTGCCTTCGTGAAGGACATGTCGCCCGACTACGCGCTCTTCCTGCCGCTCAAGGTGTTCGCGGGCTCGACGCTCGAGAAGAAGCTCGAGCGCGGCGAGCGCGAGCTGCCGGGCTTCACGTGGGAGGAGCTGGTGCGCGAGTGCCGCCGCTCCGAGCTCGAGTTCTACCGCGACCCGCGGCGCACGATCCGGCTCTTCCTCTACGTGCTGCGCCACAACCCGCGCTGGCTGGTCACGCGCGGCTGGTACGCCGTGTACATGATCGTGCGCACGTTGTGGATCGGCCTCTTGCCCGCGGCGCGGCCGCACGATCGCGACTCCGCCACCTTGCCTGCGCTGAGCCCCGGCTCCGCCTGACCGTCCGCCCCGCCCCGCATCGACCGGCACGCCCGCTCCTTGAACGCCCTCGACGGCCCCGTCTACCACCCGATCCCGCCGGGCGCGGACTGGCTCACCCAGATCTCCTACCGGGTCGAGTGGTTCTCGGTGCGCACCGAGGGTCGCATGCACCTCCTGGTGCTGCTCGGGCCGCCGCTCGCGACCCTCGGCTGCCTGATCGGCGCGCGCATCGTGCGGCGCTGGCCAGCGCTCGCGGGATTGCTCAAGACGGTGGCGATCGCGGCGCCGCTCTTCGCGCTCAGGCCGTTTTTCTACTCGACGTGGGTGCTCGCCAAGTGGCAGCTCGCGCTGCTCGCGGTGCCGTTCCCACTCGCGCTGTGGCGCGGCCGCGGCAAGCGCGCGGTGCCGGCGCGGCTCTATCGCGGCGCCGTGTGGTCGACACTGCTGCTCGCGCTCCTGCCGTTCGGCAACATCGCCGCGTCCTACAACCAGACCCACGACTGCCCGCGCGCCGAGGCCGAGCCGCGGGTGCGCTTCCTGCTCTCGTATTGCGATCCGGGCTGGGAGCAGAAGTTCCACGACGTCCTAGGGCCGGACGCCGAGATCCACGCCCGCGAGTCGCGCTCGATCGCGGTGTCCGAGGACGGCCGCTTCGCGTTCCTCGGTGTCGGCTACGAGGACGAGCCCGAGCCGTGGCCCTTCTTCGTGATCGAGCGCGCCACCGGCGCCATCGCCCGCGCCGAGGCACACCGCACCCTCTTCGACATGGCGTGCGTGCCGGGCACCGGGCGGTGCTTCGGCAGCCAGCCGTGGGAGTCGGCGATCCACGTACTCGACTCGTCCACCACCGAGTTCACCGACGCGCTGCGCGCGCCCTTCAAGCCGCGCTTCCTCACCGTGGATCCCGCGCGCGGGCGGCTGGTGCTGACCGGCGCCCTCGGCGTGCAGCTCGCGTTCCTCGACGCGCGCACGCTCGCGTTCGACGACCACACGGCGCTCGCGCCGCTCCGCAGCCCGGCCTCCTCGGCGGCCTACGATCCGGTGCGCGACCGGGTGTTCGTCACCGGCGAGATGCACTCGCGCACCTCGCTCAAGTACGCGACCGGCCCCGACTACCGCTTCGACTCGTTCGTCGACACCATCCCCGACTGGCTCGGCCACATGGGCACGTCGGTGGGGCTGCAGCTCGACCCCGAGACCCGCGAGCTCTACATCGCCTACACGTTCAGCGGCGAGATCGGCGTGTTCGACGTCGACACGGTGACCAAGAAGACCGTGATCCCGTTACGGACGGGCCTGCGCGAGCTCGCCTATGATCCGGCGCGGAAGCTGCTCTTCGCCGCGAACTTCCTGACCGGCGAGGTGTCGGTGGTGGACGTGCGCGCGCGCCGCGAGATCGATCGCATCTTCGTGGGACGGCTGATCCGCCAGATCACCTGGGTGCCGCGGATCGAGCGCCTGGTGCTCACCTCCGCGAACGGCTTTCTCGAGGTCGATCCGCACCGGAGCCCGGCATGAAGGTCGCCGTCCGCGCCCTGTTCCTCGCGCTCTTCGCCGCCTTCCTGATCTGGACGATCGGTCCGTCGGTGGTGCCCACGCCGAACGCCGCGCCCTCCGCGACGGCGACTTCAGCGACCGGGGAGCCCACTCCCGCCGCTGGCGAGGCACTCTTCTGGGGCAAGGGCCGCTGCTTCACCTGTCACTCGGTGGGCGATCGCGGCGGCGAACGGCGCTGCCCGAACCTGGGCGCGCAGGGCGAGCTACCCGCGATCGGCGCCCGCGCGGCGAACCGCGCCGCCGACGTCACCGCCGAGCAGAGCCGCGCAATCACCGCCACGGGCTACCTCGTCGAGTCGCTCCTCAACCCCAGCGTCTACGTCGTGGACGGCTTCAAGCCGGAGATGCCGGCGGTCATGAAGGCACCGCTGTCGCTCTCCGCCGACGAGGTACGCGCGCTGGTCGTCTACCTGCAGAGCCTCGGCGGCACCGTCGACGTCGCCGCGATCGAGGTGCCGTCCTCGTCGTTCGGCGCGGCGGCCGGATCCGCGTCCGCCGACGAGTGGAAGCCCTACCTCCCCGGCGACGCGGCGCGCGGCGAGCGGCTCTTCTTCGACCCTGCCGGTCCCGGCTGCGCCGCCTGCCACAAGGTCCGCGACAGGGGCGGCGCGATCGGCCCCGAGCTCACTCACGTCGGCGGCGTGCTGAGCGGCGTCGAGCTCGTCGAGTCGATCCTCGAGCCGAGCCGCCAGATCAGCTCCGGCTACGAGCTCATCGAGCTGCGCACCCACGGCGGCGCCACGATCCTCGGCCGCGTGATCGCCGAGGACGACGCGTCGGTCACCGTTGCCAGCGGCGGCGATGCCCGCCACACCGTGTCGAGGGCGGACATCGTCACGCGCACCCCCCGCGCCGAGAGCCTCATGCCTGCTGGCTTCGCCAGCAGGCTCACGGTGGCCGACCTGAGCGACCTGCTCGCGTACCTGTCGTCGCTGCGATGAAGCTCCCCCGGATCCGGATACCGGCGTTCCTGCGCCGCCTCCTCGGCGACGACGAGAAGAGCCCCAAGCTCTTCCACTCGCGGTGGACGCTGCCGACGCTCGCGTTCGCGGTCCTGTTCGTGGTGTCGGCGGTGAGCGGCTACGTGATCTGGGCGTGGCCCGAGCTCGACCTCGACTACTACTTCCTGCTCCAGGCCCACGTCGGCATCGGCAACGCCGGGCTGGTGCTGCTGTGCATCCTGAGCGCGGTGCACCTGAACGCGCTCTACGGCAAGCAGGCGCGCAACCTGGTGCTGGTCACGTTCCTGTTCTTCTTCGGCATGACGCTCACGGACTTCGGGCCGGCGGAGCGCTTCTTCGTGCCGTTCGCGATCCTGGTGTTCGGCACCTGGCGCTACCTGCTGCCGGCGCGCAAGACCAAGGCGGCGGCGCTGTGGGTAGGCGTCGCGGCGTTCTGCGTGATGACGGTGCTCTACGGCACCGGCTGGTCGATTGCCGGCTGGTCGCGCCAGCAGCGCTCCAACATGGCGGCGCACATCCACGACGTGCTGGGCTGGCTGGCGCCGCCGCTGGTGCTCTTCCACCTGTTCCGCGGCTTCGAGTGGCGCAGCCACCCGCGCACCCGGCTCGCGCTGGCGGGGCTGGTAGTGGCGCTCGTCGCGACCCTCGGCGGCGCGCACCTCAACCCCGAGCGCACCGTGCGCGCCGCGGTCGCCACCGCGCGCGAGGAAGGGATCAAGGACCACGTCGTCACCGACGAGGCCACCTGCGGCACGGCGCGCTGCCACTCGGAGATCACCAAGGAGTGGCAAACCTCGTCGCACCGCTTCTCGGCGACCAACATCCCGTACGTGCGGGTCGCCGAACTGATGGAGTCGGAGCGCGGCGCCGAGGGCCGCGAGACCTGCAAGGGCTGCCACGAGCCGCGTGTACCGCTCTCGCCGCTGCGCACCGGCCACGACCCCGGCCTCCTCGCCCGGACCGTGAAGGAGCCCGGCATCACCTGCCGCGCGTGCCACCTCATCGACCACGTGAAGGAGCCGGCGTGGAACGGCGAGTACGGCTTCGCCCAGGAGACGCTCTACCTGCCCGGGCACGACCTCTCGAACTCGACCATGCTCGGCGCCTACCTCGACTTCGTGCCGCTCGAGGCCCGCGATCACCGCGCCAACTTCGCGCGCTCGATCCAGAAGAAGCCCGAGTTCTGCGAGACCTGCCACCGCATCGAGATCACCGCAGAGACCAACGGCACGGGCTCGTTCGTGTTCGACGGGCCCACGCCGTCGTGGCGGAACTCGAGCTATGCGGCGGCCGGCGTCACGTGCAACGCCTGCCACCTCCAGCTCTTCCAGTTCCCCGACCCCGACTCCAGCGAGCGCGACTACCACGCGCGCCCCGACCACCGCTTCTTCGGCATCCACGCCTACCTCGGCGACACGCTGCCGCGGAACGACGTGGCACCGCCGCGCTGGAACGCGTTCCGCGACGCCACCCAGGGCTGGCTCGCCGGCCAGCTCCAGGTCAGCAAGTTCGAGCAGACGTTCCTGTTCTACACCGGCGACCCGCGCTCGCACGCGTACCGGGTGTTCTCGGGCAAGCCGATCCTCGGCCTCGCCTTCGAGGCGCGCCGCGACGGTGACGCCGCGGTGCTGACCGTACGCACCACCAACCAGCGCATCGGCCACCGCTTCCCGGTGTCGCTGGTCGATCTCAGCGAGGTGTGGCTCGAGGTCACCGTCACCAACCCCGACGGCCAGGTGCTCTACACGTCGGGGGCGCTAGACGGCGACGGG
>CAYMQR010000064.1:0-14400 GCA_964392195.1 uncultured bacterium
TGCACGGCGCCCGCCCACGCCGGGCAGCGCTCGAGGTCATCGGGCCCGAGCGCGGTCCATCGGCCCGCACGGACCACACCGAGCGCGCCGGCGGCGGCGACGCCACGCGCCGCGCCGGTGCGCGCGACGGGCTCGCGCTCGCGCTCGCCGCCGGGCGCGGCGCTCGTCGCGGAGAGCGTGCGCTCGGGGAAGCGCTCGCGCCACGCGCCGAGCGTGCAGAGCGCGAGCGGCGCGCGGGCGAGCGCCGGCCCACCGTCGCGCGCCCGGCCGTCGAGGGCGTCGAAGCGGCGGCCGCCCGCGGTGACCTCGAAGCCCGCCACGAGCGGCACGCTCGGTCGCAGCGGCAGCGCGGTCGGGAAGAAGGCCAGTGAGCGCGCCAGCGCGCAGCGCGCGAGCACACCGCCGCCGACGCGCGCGACGCGCCTGCGGCCGAGCCCGGCGAGCAGCGCCGCGTCGCCGCCCGGCAGCACCGCCACCGGCGCCGATCGCGGCAGCGCGCGCTCACGCTCGCGCGGAACCACACGCAGCTCGCGCGCCGCGGCCAGCGCGAGCCACTGCCGCGACCACGCCCACGCGAGCGACGCCACCACGATCACCACCGGCCACCCCGCGCGGCCGGCGCCGCCGTACGGACCGCCGCTGGCGAAGATCGCGGGCGCCACGAGCACCACCGCGAGCGCGAGCGCCGCCCGGCGCGGCGCGCGCATCCACCGCTCGAGCGCCGCCACGCCGCCCCACGCGTAGGCGTAGTAGAGCGCGACGAACGTCAGCGCGAGCGCAGCACCCAGCCAGGCGAGGACGAGCATCGGCTTTTCGATCGAGGGCGGTGGGCGCGGCACGCGGCGGGGCCCTTGCCCTACCAGCTTGGCGCGCGCCGCCGCAAGCCGCGCGAGACCGCCGCGGCCGCGCGCTCCTCCTCGGGGCGCGGAGGAGCTAGAGCATGGGGCATGACGATCGACGCCCGCGACCGCCTCATCCTCGCCCTCGATTTCCCCAACGACCCCGCCAACCCCGACCGGCTCATGGAGCCGGACGACGCGTTCCGGCTCATCGACGCCGTCGGCGACGAGCTGCGGATGGTGAAGGTCGGGTGGCCGCTCTACCTCTCCGGCGGGACACCGCTGGTGCGCGAGCTGATCGCCCGCGGCGTCGGCGTGTTCCTCGACCTCAAGTTCGGCGACATCGCCGAGACCGTGCGCCGGCTGGTCGAGGTGGCGGTGCGCGAGAAGGTCGCGATGCTCACCCTCAACTCGGACTTCGCCGCGGTGCGCGCCGCCGCGGCGGCGCGCGGCACGAGCGCGCTCCAGCTGCTCACGGTCACGCTGCTCACCAGCCTCACCGAGCAGGACCTGCGCGACATGGGGATCTCGCTCTCGGTCGAGGAGTACGTGCTGCACCGCGCGAGAGGGGCGCTCGCCGCCGGCTCGAACGGGCTCATCGCGTCGGGGCGCGAGGCGCGCATGCTGCGCGAGACCCTGGGCCGCGAGTTCACGATCGTCATGCCCGGCATCCGCCCGAGCGGCGCGCCCGCCGACGACCAGCGCCGCACCGCGACCCCGGCCGAGGCCATCGAGGCGGGCGCCGACTACCTGGTGGTGGGCCGGCCGATCTGCAAGGCCGCGTCGCCGCGCGCCGCCGCCGCCGCGATCGTCGACGAGATGCAGCGCGCCTTCGACCGAGCGCCGTGAACGCCTCCGAGAAAGGCGTCGTGACGGTGCTCGCCGTGCAGGCGCTGTTCGTGGTGGTGGCGCTGCCGCTCGCGCTGCGGCGGGTCCCGAGGAACCGCGTCTACGGCTACCGGACCTGCGCCACGCTCCGCGACGACGCCACCTGGTACGCCGCCAACGCCTACTTCGGCGTGCGCTTCATCGCCGCGAGCGTGGCGAGCGCGGGGATCACGATCGCCGTTTACCTCTCGGGCGCGCTCGCGCCCAGGGCCTTCCTCGACGCGACGATCGTCCTGATGCTCGCCCCCGTGGCGATCGCCGGCGTGCTCACCACCCGCTTCGTGCGCAAGCTCCGCGCGACCTGAGCCCGGCCCGCCGATCAGGAACGCGGCGCGGCGCGGTTCTTGGAGCGGTAGAACTCGATCGTGGGCGACAGGAAGTAGCCCTCGAACATCGGGTCGAGCTTCACGTACCAGTCCTTGTGGACGAAGTGGGACTCGAAGCGCGCCACCCGCTCGAACGGTCCGTCGGGGTCCCGCAGCCGGTCGTACGCGCTGACGAGCTCGGGGTCACCGCTGCGGTAGTAGCGGTTGTAGAGCTGTGAGCTGATCTCGATGAGATCGTAGGGCGCGTCGTCGGGGAGACCTGCGACCGCCTGATCGGTCGAGAAGCGGATCTCGAATTTCGTGCGGTCGCGGGGGATCGCCATGTGCGGCTTGGAGCCGCACAAGAGCAGCGACGTTCCGGGCTCGGCCGACCGCTCCATCCAGCGGGCCGCGGCGATGCGGGTCTCGTTCGAGTACCGGGCGGTGGTCTGGACGGTGAAGAGTCCGGTGTAGGCCGCGGTGGCCAGCACCACCGCGAGGGCTGCGCCACGTTTCCAGCGCACGGCGGACACGAGCCAGGCCCCCTGCCACGACCCGGCGAAGGTCACCGCCACCACCAGCAGCGGCAAGGAGTATCGCAGCGGCACGAACTGCCAGCGCCCCGTGACGGCGAAGAACACCACCACCGGCGCGAGCACGACGATCTTGCGGCGATCGAGGTTGCGCAGGCCCCAGGCGACTCCCGCCGCGCTGCTCGCGTAGAGCGCGAACCCCAGGCTGAACGGCCAGCCCGCCACGAGCTGGTAGAGCCCGCGCCGATACTGTGGCCCGGCGCCCTCGGCGCTGAAGCCAGGGTGCCCCGTCGTCACGTGGGCGTGCTCGAAGGCCATCGCCTCGAGGAGCGCGTCGAAGCGGAGGAAGCTGTAGGGCGTCACGGCGAAGCAGCACGCCAGGGACACGGCGGCGCACAGGGCGAGCTTCCCGAGGGTCTCGCGGCTCGGCCGTCCGAAGACCAGCGCGGCGAGCACGATCGCCACCGTGAAGAGCGCGGCCGTGTACTTGCTGCCCACCGCGAAGCCGAGCGCCGCGCCGGCCAGCGCGTACGCACCCCACCCACCCGCACGCGCCAGGCGGACCGCCGCGTAGAGGGTCAACACGATCCAGAACGTCATCGGCACGTCGGTGACGGCGACGTGGCTCTCCCAGACGTGAAGCGGCAGCAGCGCGGTCCACAGCGCCGCGAGCAGCGCCCCACCTCCCCGCGCGCCGAGCTCACGCGCCAGCGCGTAGACCGCCGGCACCGTCGCGGCGCCGAACGCCGCGACGATCGCACGCCCCAGCACGAACGAGTGCCACTTCTGGTCGGCCTCGAACCAGCCGAGCACCAGCGTGCCGAGAGTGACCAGGTACTTGAGGAACGTCGGGTAGTTGAGGAATCCCGGATCGAGGGTCTCGCGGTCGAAGCTGGTGACGCCGGCCAGCACCTGCTGGAGGCGCCCCACCATCGCGAGCGCGTGGGTCAGGACGTAGTCGAACTCGTCGGGGTGGAGATCGACGCGCTCCGGCGCGCCCCAGCGGATCCCCCACGCTCGCAGCGCGAGGCCCCCGGTCGTGATCGCGGCGAGGAGCGCGAGGTTGCGCCTGGCGGCCGCGCTGGGGTCCGCCGGGTTCGACATGGGGAGGGCTCGGGCGACCCTGGGAGGTCGAGAGGGGCGCCGGCGCGGACCGGCCGTGGGAATCCGGGGCGCCGCGATCCCGCGCCAGGGGCCGGCGGCGGGCTTCGTCACACCGGATGCGGTGTACAGCCACACTGAACAACTGTAAAGGATAGCCGATCGGTACCGACCGCGCGTCGCGTGGCTGCCGACCGGACGACGCGTGACAGGCGCAACGCATCGAGGGCATTCTCCACCGCGCGCCGCGCCAGCAGGGACCGTCCGGCGCAGGAGATCCGATGGACGCGAGCCAGCCAGCCCACCGGGCAGCGCGCCGAGCGGCCGCGACCGAGCCCGCGACGGCGCCCCGCCACCGCGCCGAGCAGCCGACGAGTCCGACGGCCGCGCCACTTCACCCGATCCACGTGGGCCCTCGGCTGCGCAACGCGCGCCGCGAGCTCAGGCTCTCGTTGCGCGGCCTCGCGACGCTCACCGGCTTCTCGGCGAGCTTCCTCTCCCAGGCCGAGCGAGGCGAGGTATCCCCGTCCCTCGGCTCGCTGCAGCGGATCTGCGCGGCGCTCTCGATCGAGCTGCCCGACCTGCTGCGCGACCCGGCGCGCGCCAAGCCCGGTCCGGTGGTGCGGCGGGCGGAGCGCGGCTCGCTCCGCAGTGAGTGGTCGAAGGCCTCGGCCGAGCCGATCGTGACGGCGGACCCCACTCACCCGATCTCGGCCATGCTCCTCACGCTCGACCGGCGCGGCCGCACCGGGCCGATCCTGCGTCCGGCAGGGAGCTCGGCCTTCGCGTACTGTCTGCACGGCTCGGTCACCGTCACGCTCGACGGCATCGCGCACCGGATCACGGCCGGCGACTGCGTGGTGCTCGACGACTCGTCGGGCGCGGCCTGGGAGAACACCGGCCGGTCGAAGGCACAGGTGCTGTGGGTCTCGGCGCGGTTGCCCGTGACCGTGCGCTGAGCGCCTGGTGGACAGACGCCGAGGACGCCGTGCTCCATCGGCGCCGAGGCCCGGCCCGCCGGGAGGCGGGCCGTCCGAGGAGGGGTGTGCCGGGATCGCGAGCGTCCGGGCGGCGCACGCGCCGGGGCGTGTCACCGGGCACCGCTGTAAAGCAACTGCTATACAAAATCGTCCGGCAGATGCTTTACAAAATTGTACGGCTTAAGCTCCACAGCGCGCTCAGTACGCTTCTTCCCGGGCAAAAGGCTATTTTCGGGGCCCCAGAGGCCGCGATTCCGGGCGGTTTCGGCGCGAACCGGAGGCTGCGGCGGGACGAAATCGTGCTCGGAGTCGGTTCAGATTTCGAGGAGCGCCGCGACCACCGCGCGGGCGTCGGCGGTGAAGCCGCGCAGGAACCCCGAGCGGCGCGTGCGCATGCACGGCAGGCCGAGGAAGCCGACGCCGCCGAGGTCGGTCGAGAGCCCGCCACGGTGGAGCGGCAGCCCGTCGTCGTCGAGGCGGATGGCGTCGCCGAGGAACTCGAGGTCGCGGCGGAAGCCGGTGGCGAGCACGACGCGGTCGGCGGCGCACACCTCGCCGGTCGCGAGCCTCACGACGCGGCTCTCGATCGCCAGCGCGCGGCCGACGACGCGGACGCGGCCCGAGCACGCGGCGTCCCAGAACGCGGGGTTGGCGAGCGGCGTCCGCGCGCGGCAGCCGAGCCGGCCGGGCAGCGCGCCGATCGGCACCCCCGAGGCGAGCCAGGCCAGCTCGCTCACCACCGCGCCGCGCGGCTCCCACGGCGGCGGTGCGAGCGGCTCACCCGCGCACACCGTCACCCGCGCGCCGTGCTCGAGGGCGGCGAGGGCGACCTCGGCGCCCGAGTTGCCCGCGCCGATCACCACCACCCGCTCCCCCGGCACGAGCTCGGAGGCGCGGAACTGGGAGGAGTGGAGGATCGCGCCCTCGAACCGGATCGGCAGGCCGCGCGGGACGTGGGGTGCGCCGAACTCGCCGGTCGCCACCACCAGCTTGCCGGCGGTGATCTCGCCGGCGGTGGTGCGCAGCCGCATCGCGCTGCCTTGGCACTCGGCGCCCATCACGCGTACGCCGAGCTCGACGCGGAAGCGCGCGCGCTCGGCGTAGCCCTGGATCGCGTCGAGCACGTGCGCGGCGGAGGCACGCTCGCCGCGCCCCTCCGGGTACGAGCCGTCGGGCAGCCGATCGCGGACCCGCGGCGAGAGGCATCGCATGCTCGGCGGCATGTGGTTCCACGCGCCGCCGACCGCCGAGCCCGCGTCCAGGACGAGCGCGTCGAGGTCGCGCTCGCGCGCGGCGCTCGCCGCGCACAGCCCCGCGAGCCCGGCGCCCACGATCACCAGCGGCTCGAAGCGCGGCGGCGGCAGGCGCGGGCGCTCGAGCTCGGCGGTGCGATCGGCGGCGAGGGTCATGGCGGTGGGGCGCGCTGGCGACGGCGACGGGGTGGCGCGCCGCCGCGGCGCTCACTTCCTCGCACGGTTCACGCCGTTTGGCCAAGGGCCGGCGCCATGGCGATCGACGCGCTCGAGGGCGAGCGCCGCGCCGCGGCCGCGAAACGTCGCCCGTTCGCCGCGCGCGAGCCGGACCGCGAGCGGCGCCGCCGCGCCCGCGCCCGCGGCACCCGCCGCCGCGCGACAGAGCCGCTCGAAGTCGATGGTGCGGCCCGGATGCCACGACGCCGGCGGCACCGGCATCCACTCCATCCCCTCGTGGATCGGCACCACGAAGCGCGCGCCCAGCGCCCGCGCCGCGACGAGCGCGTCGGCCGGGTCCATGGTGGTGCGGGTGCCGAAGATCCGCGTGCCGCCGATCGGCAGCGCCGCCACGTCCACGCGCTGCGCGCGGCCCACCTCCGCGAAGGCCTCCGAGAGCCGCGCGTCACCGCCGAAGAAGAAGGTGGTGTCCTCGCGGCGCACCACGAAGTTCACCTCCTCGGGCGCCGGGCCGGTGTGAAGGCAGCGCACCGCCGTGATGGCGAGCGGGCCCACCTCGTGGCTGCGTCCGGCGGCGAGCTCGGTCACCGGGATGCCGGCGCGCGCGAACGTGGCCGCCGAGCCGGGGCAGCTCACCGCCACCACGCCGGGGTTGGCGGCGCGCACCGCTCTCGCCGCGGCGAGCGAGAAGTGGTCGGCGTGGAGGTGCGAGACCAGCAGCAGGTCGATGGGCGGCAGCTCGCCGAGCGCCACCCCGGGCGCCGCGAACACCGGCACGATCCGCATGACGCGCCCGAACCACGGGTCGGTGAGGACCCGGAAGCCGCCCCACTCGACGAGCAGCGTCGAGGTGCGGATCCAGGTGATCCGGAGGGCGTCGTCAGACAACGCGCGGCTGCTCGGCGTCGCTGGCGAGGGACTCGGGGAGGAGGGTGTCGTCACCCCAGTCGGCTCCGAAGGCGGCATCGCCGCCGGTCGCGTCGCGGTGGCTCGGTGGCGCGGCGAGCGGACACGCGGCGTGGTGTCCCTCGCCGTGGAACACGATCCCCTCGCGGCGCGCGATCGCCCGCTCCCAGTCGGCCGAGAGCAGCCGCCAGAAGCGCGCGATCGGCTCGAAGCGCGGGCTGAGGCGCGCCGCGGCGCCGAGCCCGACAGTGAGCGTCACGCGGATGCCGGCGAAGATCACCCGCCCCACGGCGAACTGCAGCCGCGAGATCGGCTTGCCGCCCTTCTTGCCGCCGCAGCAGGGCATGTCAGCTCGCCGCCTCGGAGCTGGCTGCCACCGCGTCCGCCGCCGCGCCCGCGCCGAGCTCGGGCACGGCCCGCCCCTGACCCTCGAACCAGCGCGTCACGATGGCGTGGGCGATGGTGCTCTTGTCGCGGATGAAGCGCGCCACGTTCACCTCGTCGTGGTCGGGTGCCTTGTGGAAGAGCAGGTACGGCGCGTAGTAGGTGAGCCCGGCGTAGCACTGCGGCTGGATGCCGACGTTGCGGCCGAGGATCTGGACACCCATGCGGAAGCCGCGGCTCCTGAGCTCGGCCTGCTCGTCCTCGCGCGGGATGTCGTAGACGGGCGTCGTGAAGTCGATGCCGTAGCTCGCGTAGAAGAGCCGGATCAGCGACAGGCTCACCACCATCTGCTCGACCATCTCCTGGGTCGAGCCGGACGAGCCGTCGGCCATGTGGCGGACGCCGTTCTCGAGGCAGTAGATCGCCGAGCGCGCGTGCATCGCGAGCTTGCAGCCCATGCACCAGATGAAGCCCGAGCGGTACTCGCGGTAGTTGTCGACGAGGTCGCGGGTCACGACCTCCTGCATGAACGACTGGGTGCTGTCGAGGGTGTGGGTGAAGCGCTCGGCGCCGTAGCGCGCGCGCAGCTCCTCGACGCGCTTCGCCGAGCGGCCCATCCACGCGGTGCCGTGGCCGTTGTGGTAGGTGAGCAGGTGGACGCGGTCGAAGCGCTCGGCGAGGAGCGCGGCGGCCATGGTGGAGTCGACTCCACCGCTGAACATCAACGCGACTTCGGGCATGAGCGCTCGCGGACCGCGAGGTCGAGGGGCCCGGGCAGGATACACGCCGGGCCCCCGCGGACGTCAGCGCCTGGGCTTGCGCTTCGCCGCGGCCTCCGCGCCGCCCTCCGCGGACGCCTTGCGCGCCGCGGCGGCGGCGCGCCGCAGCACCTGGTCGGGGGTGGCGTCCTCGGCGAGCACCGAGTCGTCCTCGACGACGCTGGTCAGCATCGCCATGCCGCGGTCGATCTGCGCGCTCATCGAGTCGAGGCGCTCGGTGAACACCTGCATCTGCGTCAGGAGGTCGCCGAGGCCACGGTCCATGGTGGTGCGCATGTGGCGGATCTCGACGAGGATCTCGCGCAGCCCCGAGACGATCTCGGTCCCCATCTTGAAGAGCGCGCCGGGCGTGATCATACGGTGTCCTTTCGACGGAGGTGGTGAAGCGGGCATCGGAGCGCGAGCGGACGCGAGCCGTCAAGGCCACGGCACGCCGGCCGACGCCGCGACCGCCTCGGAGGTACGACATCCAGGCCGTCCGTCAGCACCCCGGCCCGCCAGGAGGCGGGCCCTCCGAGCGAGGGATCACGCGATCGGGTCGTCGCTCGGCCCGAGGCGGGCCAGCGCGACCGCCTGGATCGCGAACAGCGTGGCCCAGCTCGAGCGTTCGTCGCTGGTGGCGGCGTAGCGCACGCCGCCGCCCGGCTCGGTGAGCGTGTCGAGGAAACGCAGCGCGCGCTCGATCGGCTCGCCGTAGCGCTCGCGATCGGTCACCGCCCAGATCCGCACCGCCTGGGCGGTGGCGTCGGCGGCGAGCAACGGCGGCTCGTCGGCCTCGCCGTGCCACGAGGGGATGGCGCCGTCGGACGCCTGCACCCGCGCGAGCCACTCGGCGCCCGCGCGGCAGAGCGCGGCGCCGCCCTTCACCGGCACGCCGTCTCGACGGCACGCGAGCAGCCCCTCGATCGCGTAGCCGTGGGCGTGGGCGTAGCTCGCGCAACGATCTTCCCGCCAGTGGAAGTGATCGTCGTGGAAGTGCGAGGCGCACGTGCCGCGCGCCCACACCTCCACCGCCGCGATCGTGTCCGGGCTCACGAGGCCGAGCCGCTCGGCGCCCACCAGCGCGCTCACCGCCTTGAGCTGGTGCGGCCCGAAGCTCACCGACCAGCGGCGCGGTGCGAGCGGCCTCCCGTCGGCGGCGGTGACCGCAGCCTCGCCGGACGCGAGGGCGCCGGCGACGAACCGCGCGGTGCGCGCGGCGCCCTCGGCGATGCGCGGGTGCGCGTCGCACCCGTCGATCGCGAGGAGCCTCAGCCACGCCGCCAGGCACACCCCGGAGTCGAACGCGTAGAGCGTGCCGTCGCGGCCGAACCCACCCGACTCGTGCGCCTCGCCCACCAGCGCCGTCGCCGAGCGGCGCGCCTCGTGGAGCAGCTCGCTCGCGCCGGTGCGGCGGTGCAGGTCGAGGAGCACGCCGATCAGGAACCCGGTCGCCTCCGGGTAGCGGAAGCTCGCCCGCGCGCCGCCCGACCAGCTCCGCAGCACGCCGTCGGCGTCCCGCGCGGGCTCGCTCAGCACCCACTCGAGCGAGCGCTCGATCGAGGGCGGCAGCGCCGTGCGGCGCTGGCGATGGCGAGACGGCGCGTCCGCCGGACGCGAGGACGGAAACGAGGTGTGCATGAGGAGGTGACTCCCGACGAGAGATACCGGACCGAGCCCCGCCCCACAAGCTCGCCCCCTCGGCCACCGCATGCCGCATTTCGTTGCGTCCGCGGCGGAATCCGCGCGACAATCTCGGCCTCGATCCCCGCCACGCGCGCCCCCCCTCGCCGCGCGGCCCGGGGCCCCGTGAGGCGACGATGGGCATGCCGCTCGGCCAGTACCTGGTGACCCAGGGCGCCATCAACGCGTCCCAGCTCCAGCTCGCGCTCGAGGCGCAGATCCTGTTCGGCGGCCGCCTCGGCTACAACCTCGTCGACCTCGGGTTCATGAACCCGGTCTCGCTCACCCAGCACCTCTCGGACTACTTCGGCGTGCCGCCCGCGGACCCGAAGCAGATCGGCCACGTCCGCCCCGACGCGCTGCGCGCGGTGCCGCGCGACGTGGCGATCCGCTACGGGGTGTTGCCGCTCTCGGTGGACCGCGCCGGCGTGACCGTCGCGATGAGCGACCCCAACGACTTCAAGGCGATCGACGAGCTGGCGTTCCGCACCGGGCGCTCGATCAAGGTCCGGACCATGCCGGACTTCCTGATCAAGAAGGGGCTCGAGGCGCACTACGACGTGCCCACGTTCGCCGAGTTCTACCGACCGGCGGGCGTCGAGAAGCTCGCGCGCATCCGCGCCGGCGTCGACGCCGAGAACGCCAACCCGAACGCGGAGCGTCCCGACGAGGTCGACTTCGGCGAGCTCGCCGCGGAACCCGATCTCATGCCGGAGTTCACGGACCTCTCGGCGGCGATACCGGCGGCCACCGGCAGCGCGCCGCGCCTCGGCGGCCCCGACCACGAGGGTGCCTTCGCGAGGCGCGTCGCCGCGGCCGCGGGACGTCGCGACGTCGGCGAGGCGCTGCTCGCCTACGGCCGCTCGTGGTTCGAGCGCGTGGTGCTCTTCCGCCTCCACGGCGGCGTGCTGCGCGGCTGGATCGCGGAGGGCGACGGGCTCGACGAGGCCTCCATCCGCGCCGCGCGCATCGCGGTCGACGGCGCGATCGTCGAGCAGGCGCTGACCGAGCACGCGCTGATCCACGAGCCGCTGCGCGCACACGCCGCGGACCGCGCGCTGCTCGGTGTGCTCGGCGGCGTGCGCCCGAGCACCGCGCTGGTCGCGCCGATCTTCCCGCGCCGCGGCGGGGTCACGGTCCTCTACGCCGACGACGGCGCCGATCGGCCGGCGCTCAGACCCGAGCAGGCCGACCGGGTCCGCCACCTCGAGCGCGTGCTGCGCAAGACCGAGGTTGCGCTCGAGCTGGTCGTGGTACGACGCTGGCTGCTGTGGTCGTGAGCCGCGCCGCCTGACCTCCCATCCCACCGCCGGAGTCGAAGCGAGGCCCGCATGAAGGCGCTCCTGTTCCGCTACTCGCTGCCCAAGCTCGCCGCCGCGAAGCTCGCGAGCCTGGTGAGCCCGAAGGGCTTCGTCGGTCCGTGGGCACCGCTCAAGCTCGAGGAGGTCCCCGAGCCCCGGCTGATGGCCGACGACTGGGTGCTGGTGAAGAACCGCCTCACCGGGATCTGCGGCAGCGACGCCAAGCAGGTGTTCCTGAAGGGCGCGTTCGACAACCCCATGACCGCGGTGATCTCGTTCCCGCACATCCTCGGCCACGAGACGGTGGGCACCATCGAGCGCGTCGGCCCGGGCGTGAAGCAGCTCGCGGTCGGCCAGCGGGTGGTGCTCAACCCGTGGCTCTCGTGCGGGCCGCGCGGCATCCAGCCGCCGTGCGCGGCGTGCGCGATCGGCGACTTCTCGATGTGCGAGAACTTCACCAGCGGGCGCCTGCCGGCCGGCATCCACATGGGCAACTGCGAGGCGGTGGGCGGCGCCTTCGCGCCCTACTACTCGGCGCACGAGTCGCAGCTCATCCCGGTCTCGGACGGCATCACCGACACCCAGGCGGTGCTCTCGGACCCGTTCTCGGTGCAGCTCCACGCGATCCTGCGCCACCCGCCGCAGACCGACCTGCCCGCCGTGGTGTACGGGTGCGGGACGCTCGGGCTCATGAACATCGCCGCGCTGCGCACGCTCTACCCCGAGCTGCCGGTGTGGGCGATCGCGCGTCACCCCCACCAGGCCGAGCGCGCGCGCCAGCTCGGCGCGTCGGAGATCCTGCCCACGCGTCCGCTCGAGCTCATCGAGCGTGTCTCGCAGCTCCTCGGCGTGAAGCCGTACAAGCCGTGGAAGGGGTTGCCGTGGCTGGTGAAGGGCTCGGGGACCGTCTACGACACCGTCGGCTCGCCGGGCTCGGTGGAGACCGCGTTCCGGTTCGCCAACTCGCGGGCCAAGATCGTCGTCACGGGCGTCGAGGCGCCGGCGCGCTTCGAGTGGACGCCCTGCTACTTCAAGGAGCTCGAGCTGATCGGGTGCAACGCGTTCGCCGTCGAGGACTTCGAGGGCAAGCGCATGCACGCGATGGAGATCTACCTCGAGCTGGTGCGGCGCGGGCTCGACCTCTCGTCGATGGTCACGCACCGCTACAAGCTCGAGGAGTGGGGCAAGGCGTTCGTCGCCATCCACGACAAGAACGGCTCGCACCTCGTGAAGGCGAGCTTCACGTTCGACTGAGCGCGGTGGAACGGATCGCGGGCGCCATCGCGCTGGCGCTGCTCCTCGCCGCGGCGCCCGGCGCGCGCGCGGCGGAGGTGGACCGCGCGCTGCTCGGCGCGTGGCGGCTCGACGAGCCCGCCACCCCGTTCAACCAGGGCACGCGCCAGGTCCTCGAGATCCGCGGCGACGGCACCTACACGCTGTTCAGCCCGGCGAAGGGCCACGCCGGCTCGATCGAGGCGGCGGGCGGCAAGTGGTCGCTCGCCGCGCGCACGAGCTCGTGGAAGGACGGCGGTCGCTACGAGGTGAAGGGCGGCAAGACGCTGCTGCTCACCGGTGTGTTCGGCCCCAGCACCTGGCAGCGCTTCGCCGAGCCGCCCAACTTCGCGATCACCCCGATCGCGGGGCAGCCGATCCCGGCGTACGTGCCGCAGGCCGTCGCGCGCACCTGGGTGGACGTGGCGATCCCGTGGCAGGGGGACGCGATCCCCGTCGACCTCGAGATCACGCTGTGGGAGCGCACCGGCGAGTTCCAGGTGCGCACCCGCTACCTCTCGCCGGGCAAGCGCGCCGGGCTGGTCGTCGACAGCTTCCGCTACGAACGGCACGTCACCGAGCAGGCGAACGTGACGTGGCCGTCGAAGGCGATGCCGCTCGGCTTCGTGGATCTGCCGCGCGCCGTGGCGCTCTTCACCGGGGCCGGACGGCCCGGCCCCTACAAGCGCTTCACGTTCTCCGGCGACCATCCGGGCTGGGGCTGGGGCGCGGTCAGCACCGTGTCGAGCAAGACCGCGATCGTGTGGATCACCGAGGACGGGCGGGTCAGCCACGAGCCGAACTGGGCGCAGATCGCCGAGTACAACCGGGCCTGGGAGGCGGCGCTCGCGCCGCTCAGCAAGCTCTTCGGTGGAGCGCCCGGCGGCGGCGAGTGGGTGGACGGGTTCTGGCGCGACATGTGTCAGCGCCAGTGGGCCGGCTACGGCGGCGGCACCTGGCAGAGCGGCACCTGCTACTGATCGAAACCGGAGGGAGGCGAGCATGAACCCGGGGAGCTGTCTGTGTGGCGCGGTCCGTTACGAGCTCGACGGGCCGTACGCCTTCATGTCGCATTGCCACTGCTCGATGTGCCGCAAGCACCACGGCTCGCCGTTCGCGACCTTCGTGGCGGGCCCGATCGCGGGTTTCCGCTACACGGCGGGCGAGGAGCGCGTGACGAGCTACGCGTCGTCGGCGCACGGCAAGCGCTCGTTCTGCTCGGTGTGCGGCTCGGTCGCGCCGATCGTCGCCGCCGAGATGGGGCTGGCGTTCGCGCCCGCGGGCAACCTCGAGGGCGAGCTCGGCATCCGCCCCCAGAACCACATCTTCGTGGGCTCGAAGGCGCCCTGGTACACGATCACCGACTCGATCCCGCAGCATGAGGCGTTCCCGCCGCCCTTCGAGGCGCCCGGCGTCACGCGCCCCGAGGTGCTGCCCAAGCCGGGCGTGGCCCAGGGGAGCTGCCTGTGCGGTGACGTGGCCTACGAATACGCGGGCACGCCGGTGCTGATGCAGAACTGCCACTGCTCGCGGTGCCGGCGCTCGCGCGGCGCGGCGCACGCGACCAACGCGTTCGTGCGCGGCGAGCAGCTCCGGTGGGTGCTCGGCGCGGATCGCCTCGGCCGCTTCGACCTGCCCGACGCCAAGTACTTCGGCACCTCGTTCTGCAAACGCTGCGGCTCGATGGTGCCGCACAAGGTCCCGGGCAACGAGAACTACCTGGTCCCGTCGGGCAGCCTCGACACCGATCCCGGCGCGCGGCCGGCGCGCCACGTGTTCGTCGGCAACAAGGCGACGTGGTTCGAGATCACCGACGTCCTGCCGCAGCACGCGGAGCTGCCGCCGCGCAAGAAGTGAGCGCCGGACAGGAATCGATCGCTGCGTAGACGCTCACGCGTCGTCGTATCGCCGGGCACGCGGCGCGTGCCCCTCCGGTGCGTCGCCGGAACCCGTAGGGGAGGGCGCGAGCCCTCCCGCGGCGCGGCGCGCCGGAGGCGCGCCCTCCACACCGGGGTCGAAC
>CAYMQR010000065.1:0-14371 GCA_964392195.1 uncultured bacterium
GAATCCCGCCGGGGCCCCACCCCCAAGCCACTCGCTTCGCTCGTGGCGTGCCGCTGGCACGCGCCGGGATTCAGGTCCGTTCGTGGCACGTCCCGGGATCTCGGGATTCCAGAGGGGTTAACCGCGCGGCTGTTCCAGCCCCCCGCCCCGGCTGGAGGGCGCGGCTCCTGCCGCGCCGGCGAAACGCGGAGGCGTACCACCGACGCGGCGTCCGACTCCTGTTGGCCCGCGCGTCGGCGTCACTCTCGCCGTCACCGGCGATGGCCCTTCGGAGCGGGCGCTTCCTTGACCGTCGTTCGAGCCCACGGCTAGGTTCCGGCGCGTGTCTGCATCGATCGATTCCGTCGTCCCGGAGTGGCTCGTGGCCGAGTCGCGGCCGCGGGTCTACATCGAGACCTACGGCTGCCAGATGAACGAGCGAGACTCGCTCGCGGTTCTCCACCACCTCACCGAGCGCGGCTACGAGCGCGCCAGCACGCCGCAGGACGCAGACGTCTTGCTGCTCAACACCTGCAGCGTGCGCGATCACGCGGAGCAGAAGGTGTACTCGACCCTCGGCCGCTTCCGTGAGATCAAGGCCGAGCGTCCCTCGGTGGTGATCGGGGTCGGTGGGTGCGTGGCGCAGCAGGTGGGCGAGACGCTCTTCAAGCGCGCGCCGTATCTCGACCTGGTGTTCGGCACCCATCACCTGGGCGAGGTGCCCGGGCTCATCGAGCGTGCGGCGCGGGAGCGCGGCAGCCGGCCGACGGCGCTCACCTTCGAGCGCACCTGGCAGAGCGTGCTCGGCGATCACGAAGCCCCGGATCCGAGCGGTGTGCGGGCGTTCGTCGCGGTGCAGCGGGGCTGTGACCGCTTCTGCACCTTCTGCATCGTGCCCCTCACGCAGGGGAGAGAGCTGTCGCGCCCGAGCGCGTCGGTCCTGGACGAGGTGCGCCGGCTGGTGGCGCGCGGCGTGAAGGAGGTGACGCTGATCGGCCAGAACATCACGAGCTACGGCCGCAAGGACCCGAGCGAGCCCGACCTGGGCGAGCTGCTCCGGCGCGTGCACGCGATCGACGGCGTCGAACGGATCCGCTTCCTCACCTCCCATCCGGCGGAGGTGAACGAGAGCCTGATCTCGACCTTCCGCGACCTCGACCGCCTCGCCGCGCACCTGCACCTGCCGGTGCAGTCCGGCGCGGACACCGTGCTGGCGCGGATGCGTCGAGGCCACACCCGCCGCGAGTACGTCGAGCTGATCGAACGAGTCCGCGCCGCGCGCCCGGAGATCGCGATCACCACCGACCTGATCGCCGGCTTTCCGGGCGAGACCGAGGGCGAGTTCCACGAGACGCTCTCCCTGGTGGGCGAGGTTGGGTTCGACAACGCCTTCTGCTTCTCGTACTCGCCGCGTCCGGGGACCCGCGCTCTCAAGCTCGACGGGGAGCCGGACGAGCGCGTGGGTGCCGAGCGGCTCGCGCGTCTTCTCGCGGTGCAGGGCGAGGTCCGCGCCGAGCGCAACCGGCGCTGGGTGGGGATGGATGTCCAGGTGCTCGTGGAGCGCCCGAACCCGCGCCGCGAGGGCGAGGTCGAGGGGCGAAGCCCGTCGTTACACCCGGTCCACTTCGCGGGGCGGATCGACGAGCTGCGTGGCAGGATGGTGCGGGTGCGCGTCGAGAAGGCCGGCGCGCACGCCCTCGCCGGTCAGCGGGTCTGAGCGCCGGCGCACCCGGTCACGAGGCGGACGGAGGCGGCCATGGACGTGCAGATGCAGATCGAGCGGATCGCCCTCGACCCGCTCACCCACATGCCGATCGTCATGCTCAAGGAGGCCGCCGGCTCGCGCAGCTTGCCGATCTGGATCGGGCTGCTCGAGGCCAGCTCCATCGCCACCTACCTCGAGAAGGTCGAGGTCGCGCGCCCGCTCACACACGATCTGCTGCGCAGCGTGATCGAGACGCTCGGCGCGAGCGTCGAGCGGGTCACCGTCGTCGACCTGCGCGAGAGCACCTTCTTCGCCACGATCGCGCTCAGGCTGGGCGATCACGTCGACCTGATCGACTCGCGCCCCTCGGACGCGCTGGCGCTCGCGATCCGTACCGGCTCGCCCATCTTCGTGGCCGAGCAGGTGTTCGAGAAGTCGCGCCAGATCGACGCGGCGAGCGCCTCCGAGTCGACGCTCGACGTGAGCGACCAGAGCAAGGTCGCCGAGTTCCTCGAGAACCTTCCGCCGGACCAGTTCGGCAAGTACAAGATGTGAGAGACCCCCAGAAGAGAGACGCACGATGACCAACGCCCCGAAGAACGTTCGCGAGCAGCTCCTCGAGGAAGTCAAGACCGACGACGCCGAGGCGGCGCTCGACTGGATGAGGTCGCGCTGGCAGCTCTGGGCCGGCCTCGCCGGCGCGGTGCTCGGCGCGATCGTGGTGTATTCGCTGGTCGATTCGATCCAGGACCGCCGCGAGCGCGCCGGGCAGGCGGAGGTCGCGGCGTGCGTGAAGGCGATCGAAGGCGGTACCGACCAGCTCGAGACCGGTATCGGCACCTGCAGCGCGGTGATCGATCAGCACGGCGGCTCGCCCGCCGCGAAGCAGGCCCGCCTCGTGAAGGGCGTGCTGCTGGTCAAGGCGGGGAAGGGTGGCGAGGCGGTCACGCTGCTCACCGAGCTCCTCGATTCGTCGAACGACAAGGATCCGCTCCACGCGCCCACCCAGCTCGCGCTGGCGCGGGCGCAGGAGGCGGCCGGCAAGCCCGCGGATGCGGCGGTGACCTACGGGAAGATCCGCGACGAGGGCTTCACCCTCGACGAGCACTCGGTCCTCGACCAGGTCCGGGCGCTGCAGGCGAGCGGCAAGACCGCCGAGGCCCGCAAGCTCCTCGAGGGCGAGCTCGCCAAGGGTGGCGCCGCAGGTCCGGGCGGGGGCTCGTCGACGGCGATCTACCGCGCGCGCCTCGCGCTGCTGGACCTGCCCGCCGGTGGCGCCGCCGCGCCGGCCGAGCCGGCGAAGAACTGAGGCGATCCGGTTCGACGCCGGAGCGGTGCAGGAGCCGGTGCCCGCGATCAGCCGCGGGCACCGAGCTGGGCGAGCCCGGCGTTGAGGCTACCGGTGCGGTAGCCCTCGAGGTCGAGGGTGACGTAGGTGAAACCCTCGGCCCTGATGCCCTCCACGATGCGCGCCCGCACCGCGGGATCGACGAGCCTGGGCAGGTCGGCGACGTTCACCTCGAGGCGCGCGATCGTGTCGTGAAACCGCACCCGGAAGCCCTTGAGCCCGAGCTCGCGCAGCAGCGACTCGCAGCGCTCGAGGCGGGTGAGCCGCTCGGCCGTGATCGTGGTTCCGTACGGAAAGCGTGACCCGAGGCAGGCGAAGGACGGTTTGTCCCAGAGCCCGATGCCGAGCTCCTTGCAGAGCGCACGCACCGCGTCCTTGCCGAGACGCGCCTCGATCAGCGGATGACGGATGCCGTTCTCGTCCGCCGCCGTGAGGCCCGGGCGATGGTCGCCCAGATCGTCGCGGTTGACGCCGTCGAGGATGGAGCGAAGCCCGAGTTTCTCGCGTTCGGCGTGGCAGAGCGTGTAGAGCTCGGTCTTGCAGAAATAGCAGCGGTTGGTCGGGTTGCTCGCGTAGTCGGGGTTGTCGAGCTCGTGCGAGGCCACGAACAGGTGCGTGACGCCCAGCTCCTCGCCGAAGCGGCGCGCCTCCGCCTCCTCCTCGGCGGGCAGCGTGGGCCCGACGGTCGTCAGCGCGACGGCGCCGTCGCCGAGGACGTCGCGGGCGACGCGCAGCACCAGCGCGCTGTCGACTCCACCCGAGAACGCGACGATCGACGGCCCGGCGTCGCGGATCGCGCTCGAGAGCGCGTCCAGGGCGGCGGCCGTCGAGGTCATGGCCGGACGCTCAAGCAGGGGCCGCTACGGACGTCAGCTCCTTCTGGCGGCGGAAGAACCGGAAGCTGCGGAACAGGCTCGTCCACTTGAGCTTCTCGTGGCTGTCGCTGAAGACCTTGAACGACAGCACCAGCCAGATGAAGAACAGGCCCACGAGCTGGGTGCGCTGCGGGTAGAGGGTGATGAAGCGGATGGCGCGCCGCGGGCTGAGATAGAAGCGGCGGTTGGCCGCGCGCTGCATCGCGTTGAGCTCGGCGGGCGGCACCTCGCAGAGGGTGTTCTCGGCGCGGAAGTAGCTGAAGATCTCGGGGTCGGTCGAGAAGTCCTTGCCGAGGGCGCGCGCCTGCTCGGTGAGCTCGGTGCCCTCGAACGGGTTCACCACGAAGAACTGCGCGGTGTGGAGCTTCGAGTCGAGCGCGTAGCGGATCGTGGTGTTGATCTCCTCGCGGCTCTCGCCCGGGAAGCCGAGCATGAAGAAGCCGTTCTGGAGGATGTTCATCTCGTCGGTCCACTCGATGACCTGGCGCAGCTTGTCGAGCTTGTTGTGCTTCTTGATCATCTTCTGGAGCCGCGGCGAGGCCGTCTCGATGGCGTACGTGATGCGGTAGCAGCCGGCCTTGGAGAGCTTCTGGAGGAGCTCGCGATCCATCAGGTCGCCACGCACGCCGTTCGGGAAGGTGATCGCGAAGTCGAGCTTCTCCTCGACGATCCGGTCGCAGATCTTCTTCGCGTGGTCCATCTGGCAGTTGAAGATGTCGTCGATGATGTGGAGCTCGCGGATGCCCCACTGGTCGTGGAGCGTGCGCAGCTCCGCGATCACGTTGTCGACGCTGCGGGTGCGGAACTTCTTGGTGAAGATCGTGTGGCAATACGTACAGGAGTACGGACAGCCGCGCGACGTGAAGATCGACATGTACTGCTTGCGCTTGCAGACCGTGGAGAACTTGGGGAGGTCGAAGTAGCGCGGTACGTCGATCAGCTCCCACGCCGGGAACGGGATGCGGTCGAGGTCGAGGATCGGCGGACGCGGCGCCTCGACCACGACCTCACCGTCCTTGCGGTACGCGGTGCCGAGCACGCCGACCGGTGCCTGCCCGGCGAGCATGTGCTGGAACATCTCGGGCGCGGTGTCCTCGCCCTCGCCGATGCACAGCGCGTCGATCGCGTCGTTGCGGAGCGTCTCGTGCGGATCCGTCGACGGGTGAGGCCCACCCGCCGCGATCGGCAGGTCGGAGCGCCAGCCCTTGAGCAGCCGCGCCAGCGCGTGCATCGTCGGCGCCTCGTGGGTCATCGCGTGGATGCCCACCAGGTCCGGGGCGAACGGCTTGGCGCGCTCGACGGCGTCCTCGGGGCTGAGGACGTCGGCGATCATGTCGACGATCGCCACCTCGTGCCCGTGCTGGCGCAGCGTGGACGCGAGGTACATCAGGCCGAGCGGCTGGGTGACGGTGTAGTACTCGAGCGGACGGAAGGCCTTGTAGAGCAGGATCCGCGCCATGGTCGCTCCGCGGGGCAGACGTCGTACGAGTTGGTGGTCCGGCTCGTCCGCGCTGGCTGGCCGAGCCGTACCGCCGGCTCACGCCGCGCGATGGATCGCGTCGGTGAGTCGGTCCGGGTCGAGATCGGCGCCACCATATCCTCGCCCCCCTGACACCGCAAGCGGCGTGCCGGTCGCGAACGAGGATTGGGAGCGGCGCCGAAACGTGTTACACTTTCCGGCCAGAATCGTCGAAGGTACGCGCAGTTGGAGCGATTCGGCGGCGCGCCGCGAGGATCGGTTCCGATGCCTCCGCAGGGAAAGTCCTCTTCCACCTCGGGTGGGCGACCGCCCGACGTCGTCGGCGATCCCGCCGCTGGCTGGGGAAGCGCCCTCAGCGCCCGAGGCGTGGGCGAGGAATCGGTGTCGGGGGCCGGCTCGGAGACGAGCTCGGCCGCGGACCCGGCCGCCGACGAGCCGGCTGGTGCGCCGAGCGTCGAGCCTCTGGCCGCCACTGCTTCGTCGCACGATCGCCTGGCCGACGAGTACTGGAGCAGGATCGTCGCGAACCTGCGGCGCGAGTACCCCGCCGCGGATCTGACCCGCACCGAGCGCGCGCGCCGCGACGGCGAGCGACTCCACGCGGGTCAGACCCGCAAGTCCGGCGAGCCCTACTTCCATCATCCGCTGCGCATCGCGCTCGAGGCGAGCTCGCTCGGACTCGATCCCGACACCGTCGCGATCGCGCTGCTCCACGACGCGCTCGAGGACACCGAGGTCACGCTGCGCGAGCTTCGCCGTGACTACGGTGAGCTGGCCGACGTCGTCGACGGGCTGACCAAGATCACCGCGGAGGAGGCGAAGGGGTGGGAGCGCGGCAAGGCGCAGACCTACTCGAAGATGCTGGTGTCGACCGTCCGCGACATCCGCACGCTGATCGTCAAGATCCTCGATCGCCTCGACAACGTCCGCTCGCTCGGCGCGATGCGCCGCGACAAGCAGCGCCGCACCGCGCAGGAGACCCTGGACGTCTACGTGCCGGTGGCGGCGCGCCTCGGCCTCGGCGAGATCAGCCGCGAGCTGTCGCGCTACTCGTTCCAGTACCTGTACCCGAAGCGATACGCGCGGATCGAGCGCCAGCTCGAGGCGCTGCGCCGCGAGCGGGCGTCCCTGGTCCAGCTGATCGCCGACGAGGTCGTCGCCGCGCTCGCCGTGGCCAAGCTCGCCGCGACGGAGGTGGTGCCGCTGTGGCGCGACGCCACGGACTACATCCACGCCGACCGGGTGGTGGACGACGTGCACCGCGGGTTCAAGGTGATCGTCGACGATCGCGTGGCGGTCTACTCGGCGCTCGGCGTGGTGCACGGACGCTACCGGGCGGTCCCGGGCCGGATCCGCGACTTCATCTCGAACCCCAAGCCCAACGGCTACCAGGCGCTCGTCACGCAGGTGAACCGGCAAGGACAGATCCTCGACTTCTCGCTGACGACCCGCGACATGGACGGCACCAACGAACGCGGCGTGCTCGCGAAGTGGGCGCAAGGTCCGGGAGTGGTCTCGGAGTACTACCTGCGCTACCTGCAGCTCCTCGAGACGCTCACCGAGGACGACGACCTGCGGATGGCGGACGTGCTCAGCCACGCGCTGCCCGACACGATCCAGGTCTTCAGCCCCAAGGGTGACACGTTCACGTTCCCGCGCAAGGCGAGCTGCCTCGACTTCGCCTACCGGATCCACTCGACCAAGGTCGGCGACCTCGCGCAATGGGCGACGGTCAACGGTCGTCGCGTGCCGATCTCCACCGCGCTCAGCGACGGCGACGTGGTCGCGGTCCACACCGCGCCGGACGTCCGCCCCACCGAGCAATGGCTCGAGTGGACGGTGACCGCGCGCGCCCAGAGCTCGATCCGCCGCGCGCTCAAGCGGCAGCGCCGCGAGCGCTCGCGCGAGGTCGGCTGGGACCTGTTCCGCATGGAGACGCAGCGCGATTCGCTGGTCGCCACCGAGGTGATCGCGAGCGCCGCGTTCCAGGAGGCGCTGCGCGCCCGCAAGCTCGACCTCGACGAGTTCCTGATCGAGGTCGGGTTCCGCCAGATCGACACGCTGCAGTTCCTCGAGGACGCCAAGCTGGTCCCGACCGGCCGTGCGGCGCGGGCGCGCAAGGCGTCGGGCTCGCTGCTCTCCCGGATCCTGTTCCGGCGCGCCAGCCTGGACCGGCCCGGCTTCACGATCCGCGACTTCAACGACGCGTTCATCCGCCTGGCCGGCTGCTGCACGCCGGTGCTGGGCGAGGACGTGCTCGGCTACCTGACCACGGGCAACGGCATCAGCCTGCACCTGCGGAGCTGTCCGAGCCTCGCCCGGCTGGATCCCACCGGGCAGGTGTCGATCGAGTGGGAGCCCAGCGCGTTGCCCGCGCGGCTCAAGCTCGACCTCGTCGTGGACAACCAGGTCGGCCTGATCCACCGCATCGCCAAGGTCGTCGCGGACCAAGAGGTGAACATCGACGAGTTCCGGATGGACGTGGTCGGCGAGACCGGCCAGCTCAAGCTGGTGCTCGGCACCAACGTCCCGAAGACCATCCAGCGGATCGTCGACACCTTGCGAACCGTGAAGGGCGTCCAGCGGGTCTCGCAGGGCGCCTGAGCAAGACCCCGGACGACCGTCTCCGTGGCGAGCGACGGCGACGCCGGCCGGCTGGTCGAGCCGCTCCTGCAGGTCCCGGTCGCGCTCGCCCTCGCGATGGTGCTGGCCGCGGCCGCGTGGGTGCGGCGCCGCGCGCCGCCGTACGGCCGCGCCGAGGCGCGGCCGATCGAGCCGATCGGCCGTGGCGCGCGCGTTGCCGCGCTCGCGATCGCAGTGGTGGCCGTCGCGATCCGCGTCCCCTGGAGCACGCCCGAGCCGATGGATCACCTCGAGTACGCGCTGGTGGTCGAGACCGACCTCGCCGAGAGCGGGTGGGACGTGCTCGTGAATCGGATCGGGATCGAGCAGGCCCACCAGCCGCTGTCGCGGGTACCCATCGCGCTCGCTCGCCGCGCCGGGCTGCGCCCCGAGGTCACGCGCTGGTTCCAGCTCGCGGCGTGGATCGTCGCGCTCGCCGCGGCGTGGCGCTGGTGTCGGCTGCTGGCGTCCTCCTGGACCGGCGCGATCGCGCCGCGGGCGGCGGCGGTGGCGCTCGCCAGCTTCGCGTGGGTGGTGTGGTCGCCGCTCGGCGCCCGATACGGCTTCGACGCGACCCCGTACGGCCTTTACGTCGCGCTCGCGTGGTGGGGAGCGGTGGCGCTCCACGAGGTGGCGCGTGGCAACGCGGGGTGGCGCTGGGCCGCGATCGGATGCGCGGCCGCGGCGTTCTACACCCACTACGTCGAGCTCTGGTTCTTCGCGGGGACGGCGGCGATCGCGTGGCTCGCGACGGGCGAGCTCGCGGCACCCGCGCGGCCGCGGGCGCGCGCCGACCTGGTGATGGTCGCGGGCTGCTTCGCGCTGGCCGTGGTGCCCTGGCTACCCGCCATGCGCTGGGGCGCCGGGCTGTTCCGGCGCTACGTGAGCCGCGAGGTGGACCTCTACGCGATGGACTTTCCGTGGTGGGCTCAAGCACGCGAGACGTTCCGGATCGCCACCGGCTGGCCGGGCTGGGCGAGCGCCGTGGCGCTGGTGCTCGCGGCGTCCTACCTCGCGATTCGTGGCGACCGCGTGCGTCGTGTCGGGCTGGTGGCCGCGTCGGCGGGGCTCGTGCCGTTCTTCGTGTTCCGGGCCGTTCAGCAGCTCCAGTACCACGAGGCCTCCGGCGGGACCTACTTCGGAGCCCGCCACGTGCTGCCCTTCCTGCCGCTGCTGGTGGTGCCGATCGTCGCCGCGGCCGAGGCCGCGCTGCCGCGGCGGTCGGCGGCGAGAGGCCGGATCCCGTCCGCGACGATGCTGCTGGCGGTGCCGCCGCTGGTGGCGCTGGTGAGCGCCGCCGCGGGAAGCACCGCAGCGCAGCGACCCGACATCCGCGGCGCCGCGCGCTACCTCGGGGATCACCTCCGGGACGGCGACGCGGTGGGTGTGTTGCCGCGCTTCTTCTACTCGGCGCTGGTCGTCGACGCGGTCAGCGCGGGTCGGGTGGGATTCCAGGAGGCGTCCGGCTTCGCACGGCTGCCGCTCGACCGCGCCGAGGGCCGTCCGGGTCCGCTGGTGTGGCTGCCGGCCGACGACCGGGAGTTCCCCCTCCCCGCGGCGCTCGAGAACCGCGCGTTCCGGCGGGTCTGGGTGATCGACTTCCAGGAACGCGAGTTCGGGTTGCTCGAGCTCGCGCCGAAGGTGAGCCGCGCGGTCACCGCATACATGGACGCCTCACACCACCTGATCGAGCGCCGCCCGTTCGACCAGCTCGCGCTCTCGCTCTACGTGCTCGACGGCGAGCGCGAGACGTGGGATGGCGGGCCGTGGGTGATCGACGAAGCGAGCTGGCGCGGCCACGCGCGCGACGTGTCGTGGACGGTGGACGGTGGGCGGGTCACCTACCGGATCGACCTGCCGAGCCCGTCGATCCGGAGAGCGGCGGAGCTCGTGCTCACGTTCCCCGCCGCCGAAGACGGCAACGCGCCGTCCCACGTTCGTCTCACCGTGGGCGGAGCGGCCGACGAGAGCTTCGAGGTGCCGGCGACGGGCGCCGTCCACGCGGTGCGCCTCGACGTGCCGGCCGGCGTGGCGCTGTGGGTCCTCCTCGAGTATCCGGGCGTCGTGGCGCGGGTGCCGTCCCGGGTGGAGCTGCGGCCGGTCGTCGACGGAGGTTGATCACTCGCTCGAAGTGGCGAGCGCGAAGATCCGGCCGCCGTCGCCGCACGTGGTCAGCGGGGCGCCGAACGCGCGCTCGGGGTCGAGGGCGAGCCGGTCGTTGCGTCCGAGGAACAGGTAGCCGGCGCCGAGCCGCTCCGCGACGGCGTGAGCCTCGGTGGCGTCCGTCGTGGTCAGGAACCGCGCGAGCGTCGCTCTGCGCTCCTCGACGGCCCGGGTCAGCGCCGCCATGTAGGCAGGCGGAGCGATCCCGTTCGGCTTGTCGCCCCGCAAGATCGGCTCGAGCGCGAGGATCGAGGGCCGGAGCGAGAAGATCGGCAGACCGGTCCGCTCAGGGTCGTGGATCACGCGCGCGTCCACCGGTGTGTGCCGTCGCAGCCACTCGCCGCAGTCACGCTCGGCGCGCTCGAACCGCTGCGGCTCGTCGCCGACCCCGAGGCTCACGGTGGCGAGCACCGTCAGCGCGACCGCCGCGGTCGCTGCCGCGATCGCCACGCGCCGGCGCGGCCAGATCGCCGCGCAGCCGATCCCGGCGACGAGCTGCGACACCACGAGCAGCGGGTGCTGCGCGAACCAGAGTGGCGCAAGCCCGCCGGGGTTGTCGGGCTCGTAGACGAGGTTGGCGGCCACCAGCCCCGCGAGGCTCGCAGCACCGAGCAGGTGGGGAGCGCTGGCGAGTCCCGGTCGCTCGTGACGCGCGCGCCACGCCGAGCGCAACCCGAGCCAGCGCACGTTCCCGACCACGAGCGCGACCAGCGGCAGGCCGGCGACGAAGGCGAGCGCGGGCGACGCGCCGAGCTTGCCCCAGGGCGGGGGCAGCATGGCGAGCGCCGCCGCCAGGTTCGACCCCGGCGCGATCCTGAGGGGAGAGTGGCGGACCGAGCCCCAACGGTCGCTCGCGATGACGCAGGTGGCGGCGACCATCGCGGCCAGCGCCACCAGCGGCCGCGGGTCGCGCCGGGTCACGATTCGCACCAGCGCCAGCCAGCCGAGCGCGGCGCCGCTCGTGAAGAAGAGCGGCGCCTTGCTCTGGAAGAGCGACGCGAACAGCCAGCCGCTCGCGATCATCGCGGCGGTGGATGCGCCGTCGACCGCGGCGCGACCCGATGTCTCCGGTGAAGCGTCTCGCTCGTCGAGCGCGGCCAAGGCCAGGAACGTCGCCACGACGAAGGTCGCGTAGGCCACGGCCGAGTGGGTCTGGCCGACCAGGCCCCAGGTGGTGGCCGCGTCCCCGGCGTAGAAGAGCGCGAGCGCCGCCGCGATCGCGGCCACCGGGCTCCCCAGGGCACGCCGCGCGAGAACGGCCGCGCTCGTCGCGATCAGCGCGAAGGTGAGCAGCGGCAGCCACCGGCACTGCAGATGGATCGGGTCGACGTCGACGAGGCGGAGGTACGCCGCCGTGAGCGACGGAACCGCGAACTGGTACGGCGGCATCGGGAAGTCCGCGAGCGTGCTCACGCTCGGCGGTCCGGGACGGAGCATCGATCCCACCAGGTAGAAGTGGGTGAGCTCGTCCATGTCGAACGAGATCCCGTCGTCGTCGATGCGCCCGTTCGGATCGGCGAACGGGAAGAGCGCCGGCACCGCGGCGAGCGCGACCGCGACGAGAGCGCCTCGCCAGCGCGCTTCGTCCGGTCGCGGGGCGCGGCGACGCGCGCGGCCCCGCCAGGCGGCGCCGATCACGCCGAGCGCCGCGGCCGCGCACCAGGCCCGGAGCGCCGCGTCGGTGCCGGGCCACGAGGGGCGCGCGGCGAGGTGCGTGTTCCACAGGTAGTGGACGAGCGCGGTGGTGACGAGGCCGAGGACGCCGGCGCAGATCGCGCGGTCCGCGGGCGAGAGCAGCCTCGCGAGCGGGGCGGTGAGCGCCCAGCCCGGCAGGACCACGAGCGCGACGGTCGCGATCGCGAGGCGGCTCGTCTCGGCGACCGGCACCCCCCACGCCGCGAGCAGCGCGGCGCAGCCACCGGCCGCGAGCGCCGCGAGCGGGGCGCGCACGAGCCAAGCGCGGGTGCCGTCGCGACGGGGGACCGGCTCGGGAACCGTGCTCACGAGTGTCGAGGAGTCCGAAGGGCCGGTACCGAGGGGGCGCGAGAGACTATATGCAACGTCGCGATTCGTAGCGACCCGTCTCGGCGTCCCACCGGTTTCGGCGGCGACGGAGCAGGGGCCACAGGACCCGTGCCCTCGAGCCCGTTCCGTGGGCGGCGTTCAGATCGCGGTGGCGCGTCCGGGGCGCGCGGCACGGCGGCCACAAGCCGCTTCGGGGGCCGCCGCGCCGCCGCGCCGCGACCGGGAGTTGGCCGGGTCGTCGGGAACGGGAGATAATCCGTCCCGTCCCCCACCGACCGGATCGAGGCAGAGCCCTCCATGGATGTCGCGTTCGTATACCCCGGCTACGAGAGCCTGGGCGTCGAGATGCTGTCGGCCGCGCTCAAGCAGGCCGGGCATCGCACCAAGCTGATCTTCGAGCCGGCGCTCTTCGATGATCCGTACATCCGGCTCGCGCCGGTCAACCGGTGGATGAGCTTCCGCTCGGCGACGCTCGCCAGGATCGAGGCGTTGAAGCCGGATCTGGTGTGCTTCTCGGTCACGAGCTTCCTGTATCGCTGGGGACTCGAGACCGCGCGCGCGATCAAGGCGCGCAGCTCGGTGCCGATCGCGTTCGGCGGCATCCACCCCACCGTCGAGCCGCTCGAGGTCATCTCGCACCCCGAGGTCGACTACGTGGTGCGCGCCGAGGGCGAGCACACGCTGGTCGAGCTGGTGCGCGCGCTCGAGGCCGGCGACACGTCGGTCGAGCGGCTCCGTCAGATCCCGAGCCTGGTGTTCCGCGACGGCGCGACACCGGTCTCGAACCCGATGCGTCCCCTGTGGTCGGGGCTCGACGAGCTGCCGGCGCCCGACAAGGAGATCTACTGGGAGGAGCACCCGCTCTTCCGCATCGGCTACAACACGTTCGCGCAGCGCGGTTGCCCGGAGCGCTGCAGCTTCTGCTACAAGACCGCGCTCCGCCGCGTGATCGACGCGCCCACCTACGAGTGGCGGCGGACGCCCGAGCACGTCGTCGAGGAGATCGAGCGCAACCGCGACAAGGCGGACATCTATTTCATCCGCTTCATCGACGACAACTTCACCACCAACCCGCAGTGGCTGCGCGAGTTCGCGACGGTCTACGGCTCGCGCCTCAAGATCCCGTTCTGGACGCAGGTGCACCCGGGCGCGATCACGCCGCTCACCTCGCAGCTCCTCAAGGAGTCGGGCTGCGTCGACGTGCAGATGGGGGTGCAGTCGCTCAACGAGGACGTGCGCGCGGGCTTCCTGAAGCGGTCCGAGTCGATCCGGCGCATCGAGCGCTCGATCGAGCTGCTCCGCGACGCCGGGATCACCGTCGCCGTCGATCACATCCTCAGCGTCCCCGGCCAGAGCGACGAGGACCTGCGCAACACGGTGCGCTTCTACCTCGACAACCCGGTCGCGCGGATCAACGTGTTCTGGCTCGCCTACCTCCCCGGTACCGACATGACGGAGGAGGGGATCGCGAGCGGCGACATCGACCCCGAGCTGGCGCGCAAGATCCGCACCGGCGAGGCGGCGCCCTCGGTGCTCACCGGAGGCCACCGCTTCAAGAAGGCGAACGCCCGCTTCCAGACGCTGCTCATCCTCGCCGGCCTGCTGCCCGCGTCCTGGACCCGGTTCATCCTCGCGCACCGGCTGGAGCGCTACCTACCGTACGCGGGAACGATCGTCAGCACCGTCGCGACGTACTGGCTGAGCTACAAGACCAAGGGCGCGCGGAACGACCTCTATCGCGTGTGGACGCGCATCAAGTACCGCGATTACACGCTGCGCAAGCTCGCCGGCCGCACCTTCCGGCCCGAGCACGTGAGGTGGTCGGAGCCGCCTCCCGCCGACCGGCCCGGCATCGCGCGGGCCGCGTGACGCGATCCGGCTCGGCGCGCGCGCGCGGAGCCCGGCCGTGAGCCCGGCCGAGATCCACGCGCTCGCCGGCGGGCTGCCGCCGGTGGTTCCGCTGGCATGGAACTTCGTGGTGCCTGCGTTCCTGGGGTTCCTGGTCGGCAGCACCTACGTGCTGGCGTTCGGGTTGGCGGCCGCCGTGGTGGTGTGGATCGGCGCGAGCGTGCTGTTCGCGCTGTGGTTGGTGACCGGCCTCTACCCGTTCAACCGGCTCGCGCTGGTCGGCTATGCGGTCGGGGGCGCGCTGGTGTTGCGCGCCGCCTGGGAGC
>CAYMQR010000066.1:0-14142 GCA_964392195.1 uncultured bacterium
CCGGCCTCCTGCATGTGGTAGCCGGAGATCGAGATCGAGTTGAACTTCGGCATGTGCTGGGCGGTGAAGGAGAAGATGTCCGCGATGATCCGCATCGAGGGCTCGGGCGGATAGATGTAGGTGTTGCGGACCATGAACTCCTTCAGGATGTCGTTCTGGATGGTGCCGGCGAGCTGCGCCGGCGCCACTCCCTGCTCCTCGGCGGCGACGATGTAGTTGGCGAGGATCGGGATCACCGCGCCGTTCATCGTCATCGACACCGACATCTCGCCCAGCGGGATCTGGTCGAACAGGATCTTCATGTCGAGGATCGAGTCGATCGCCACACCCGCCTTGCCGACGTCCCCGATCACCCGCGGGTGGTCGGAGTCGTAGCCGCGGTGGGTGGGCAGGTCGAACGCGACGCTCAGGCCCTTCTGGCCGGCGGCCAGGTTGCGGCGGTAGAACGCGTTCGACTCCTCGGCGGTGGAGAAACCGGCGTACTGGCGGATCGTCCACGGCCGCTCGAGGTACATCGTCGCGTAGGGGCCGCGCAGGAACGGCGCCAGACCCGAGAGGTAGTCGAGGTGCTCGAGCCCCTCGCGGTCGCGCTCGGTGTAGAGCGGCTGGACCGCGATCTCCTCGGCGGTGTGCCAGGGCTCGCGGGCGTCGCCGCCGTCGCGAGGGGCGACCGCGGCGACGCGCGGCGAGTAAGGGAGGGTGGTGAGGTCGGGATGCTCGGGCGTGCGGCTCATGGCACGACTCCCATCGCGCGGGCGAGATTCGTGAGCGCCGTGACGAGGTCGCCGCCGGCGAAGAGCTGCGGCAGCGCCTCGGTGCGGGCGCGGGTCGCGTCGTCGGTGATGGTGCGGCCGATCAGGGCGAGCGGCGTGCCTGGATCGGCGGCGGCGACGCTCTCGACCAGCGCCGCGAGCGCCCCGGCTTCGGTGTCGTCGAGGGGCGAGAGCGCGAGCGCGGCGGCGCCGCTCTCTTTGCGGGCGGCGGCCAGCGCCGCGGCGTCACCGAGGCTCTCGCGGGTGACCACCTCGAAGCCCCCGACCTCGAGGACCTCGCGGGCGAAGCCGAGCTTGGCCTTGGCGCGCTTGCCCGAGTCGACGGCGGCGGCGAGGACGCGCGGGCGAGCTCCGCTGGTCGCGAGGCGCTTCTCGGAGGCGCGCCGCACGCGCTCGAAGCCCTCGGCCGCGCGCTCGGCGGCGAGCGGCGTCACGGTGGTGCCGGCGAGCGCGTCGCGGCGCAGCGCCGCGCGCAGCTCGCCGATCGTGGCGCCCGCGTCGGCTGCGGCGATCGCGGCGTCCACGCGGGCCCCGGGCTCCGCCGCGTTCGCGAGCGCCGCGAGCGCCTCCACCAGCGCCGCTCCGTCGAGGCGCGCGCGCGCCGCGGCGAGCTCGGCGATCCGCTCCTCGCGGAGCGCCTTGCGGTCACACACCGGCGCCGCGGGCGGCTTCTCGCCGAGGTTGGGGAACTTCGACACGCCGATGAGCGGCTCGCTGCGCTTGGCGGCGGCCTTGCGGCGCTCGCCGCCGCGCGTCGCGACCATCACCTGGGCCGCGCCGGTCGCGAGCGCCGTTCCGAGCCCGCCAGCCTTCTCGATCTCCTGCAGCACGGTCCACGCGCGCCGCGCGAGGGTGTCGGTGAGGCGCTCGACGAAATACGAGCCGCCCGCCGGGTCCTGGACCCTGGCGAGGTGGCTCTCGTCACGGAGCAGCGCGTGGGTGTTGCGGGCGATGCGCTGCGAGTGCGCGTCGCCCGGCCGGAGCGCGTGATCGAACGGCGCCACCGCGACGCTGTCCGCGCCGCCCAGCACTGCGGCGAACGCCTCGACGGTGCCGCGGATCATGTTCACCCACGGGTCGAACTGGGTCTCGCTGCGGCGCGAGGTGGCGGCGTCGATGGTGAGCGCGGGGATCGCGTCCTCGCAGCCGTAGGCCGTCAGCACCTGCCCCCACACCAGCCGCGCCGCGCGCAGCTTGGCGGTCTCGAGGAACATCTTGGTGCCGACCGGGAACGAGAATCCGATGCGGCGCGCGGCGTCGGCGGCCGGTACGCCGCGGTCGATCAGCGCGCGCAGGTACTCGACCGCCGCGGCGACCGTGAGCCCGAGCTCCTGGTCGGCCGACGCGCCGGCCTCGTGGTACGGCGCGCCGGAAGCGATCACCACCTTCATCGCGGGCTCGCGCGCGGCCGCCCAGCGTGCCAGCGCGGCAATCTCGTCGTACGCCGCGCCGACGGAGGCCGGGCTGGAGCCGCTGGCGGCGAGCGCGCCGAGGGGATCGGCGGCGATCGTGACGGAGGCGAGCGAGGCGCGGTTCTTCGCGACGCTCGCCAGCGTGAGCGCCGCGAGGGCGAGCGGCGCCGCGCCCGTCTTCACCACCAGCGCGTGGCCGGCCGGCGCGAGTGTGGCGACGATCGGGTCGAGGTCGGCGCGGCTCGCGAGCGAGACGCCGCCGTCTCCGGTGCGTCCCGCGCTGCGCGGATCGGCCGGATCGAGCTCACCGCGGGTGGCCGCGTCCGGGACCAGCTCGATCTCGGTCGCGCCGCCCGCGAGCTCGCTCGCGGCATGCGCGGCGGCCGCAGCGGGGCGCGACTCCTCGATCACCGCTCGCACCCGCCACGGATGGCCCTCGGCGCGCGCTCCGCGCACGTACGGCGGGGCGCCGGGCCGGCTGCCGAGGTGCGGCACGGCCGCTTCGCCCTCGCGCGTGTAGATCGGTTCGAGCGGCAGTCCGTCGAGCTGACGCCGGCCGAGCTTCTGCTCGATCGGTCGGCCGCCGAGCTCGGCGCTCGCGGCCTCACACCACGCGTCACGGCTCGGCGCCGGGAACTCCTCGAACAGCGGACGCACCTCGGGATGGGACGGGCTCACGGGGTGTTTCTCCTCCGCGGCGAACCGCAGGAACGTCGGTTGTACGGCCCATAACGCGCCGTGTCGCGAAGCTAGCAGGGGCGTCCGGGCGAGACAACGCGAGGCCGGGCTGCGCTACGCTCGCGGTCATGAGCGACCACCGGCCGAATCACGAGCAAGAGCGTCACTGGAACGAGGAGGCGGGCCCGCGCTGGGTCGAGCACCGTGAGGAGCTCGATCGCCAGCTCGCGCCGTTCAGCGAGCGGCTGATCGAGGCGCTCGCGCCGCGCTCCGGGGAGCGCGTGGTGGACGTGGGCTGCGGCTGCGGCACGACCTCTCTCGAGGTCGCGGGCCGCGTCGGCGCCGACGGCGAGGTCCTCGGCGTCGACATCTCGAAGCCGATGCTCGAGCTCGCCCGCACCCGTGGCGCCGGCGTCCCGCAGCTTCACTTCGAGCTCGCCGACGCCCAGACGTACGCCTACGCGACGGGCCACTTCGACGCGGTGTGCTCGCGCTTCGGCGTGATGTTCTTCGCCGACCCCGCGCACGCGTTCCAGAACCTCGCCCGGGCGCTCAAGCCCGCCGGGCGGTTCGTGTTCCTGGCGTGGCAGGGGCGCGAGGTCAACCCGTGGTTCGCGCGGCTGATGGCGGCGGTGGCGAGCGTGATCCAGATCCCCAAGCCGCCCGCGCCCGACGCCCCCGGGCCGTTCTCGCTCGGCGCGGGCGATCGCGTGGAGAAGCTGCTTCTGGACGCCGGCTTCGCCGCGCCGGTGATCGGCGACCTGCGCATGCCGTTTCGCTTCGGCGGCGGCGGGAGCGTCGACGAGGTGGTCGACTTCATGGTCGCGGCGGGGCCGATGGCGAAGCTCCTCGCCGACGCGCCGCCCGAGCGCGCGGCCGAGGCGCGCGCCGCGATGTGCGCCGCGCTGGCGCCCTTCGCGTCGGCGGACGGGGTGGTGGCGCCATCGGCGTGCTGGCTCGTCGAGGCCCGGAAACCGGGTTGATCGGCGCGCCGCCGGGCGCGCGGATCCTTCCTTCACGGGGCCACGGGCGGCGGCCATAATCCACTCATGAGCCCCGCCAAGCCCGCCTCCGATCGTTCGCCCGCCGCGCCGGGCCGCGCGGCCGCGCCTGCCGCCCAGCGTCCGCGCTTCGTGACCGCCGCCTCGCTCTTCGACGGCCACGACGCGTCCATCAACATCATGCGCCGCATCCTCCAGCTGGAGGGCGCGGAGGTGATCCACCTCGGCCACAACCGCTCGGTGGAGGAGATCGTCGAGGCCGCGATCCAGGAGGACGTCCACGGCATCGCGGTGTCCTCCTACCAGGGCGGCCACGTCGAGTTCTTCACCTACATGGTGGCGATGCTGCGCGAGCGCGGCGCGGGCCACATCCGGGTCTTCGGCGGCGGCGGCGGCGTGATCGTCGACGACGAGATCGAGGCGCTCCACGGCGCCGGCGTCACCCACATCTATTCGGTGGAGGACGGGCGCCGGCTGGGTCTGGTGGGGATGATCCGCGACATGCTCACGCGCCTCGACCTGGCTCAGCTGCCGTGCCCGGATCGCGTGCCCGACGAGGTCGCGCGCCGCGAGGCGGGTGCGCTCGCGCGCTTCATCAGCGCCGTCGAGGCGGCGAGCGCCGACGACGCGGCGAGCGAAGCGGGCGAGCGGCTCGCCGCGCTCCGTGACGCGCTGCGAGCGCGCGTGCCGGCGAGCCCCGCGCCGATCGTCGGCATCACCGGCACCGGCGGCGCCGGCAAGTCCTCCCTGACCGACGAGCTCTTGCGGCGCATCCTCGAGCACTTTCCGGACCGCAACGTCGCGGTGCTGTCGGTGGATCCCACCCACCGGCGCACCGGAGGTGCCTTGCTGGGCGACCGGATCCGCATGAACGCCGCCCGTGGCGCGCGCGTCTTCGTGCGCTCGATGGCGACCCGCCGCGCGAACCTCGCGACCTCGGCGGCGGTGAGCGACGCGCTGCTCGCGCTGCGCGCGGCGGCCTTCGACCTGATCCTCCTCGAGACCGCCGGCATCGGCCAGGGCGACAGCGAGGTCGTCGACCTCTCCGATCTCTCGCTCTACGTCATGACGCCGGAATACGGCGCGCCGTCGCAGCTCGAGAAGATCGACATGCTCGAGCTCGCCGACCTGGTGGTCATCAACAAGGCCGACCGCCGCGGCGCCTCGGACGCGCTGCGCGAGGTGCGCCGCCAGCTCCGCCGGGTGCGCGGGCTCACCAGCCTGGCGCCCGAGGACATGCCGGTGTTCTCGACGATCGCGAGCCGCTTCGGCGACGCGGGCGTCGACAAGCTCTTCGCCGCGCTGATGCGCAAGGTCGGCGAGAAGAGCGGTCGGGACTGGAACCCGGGCGAGGCGCCAGCGCGTACGGGCGTGACGCTCACGGTGGTGCCGGACGCGCGGGTTCGCTATCTGGCCGAGATCGCCGAGACCTGCCGCGGCTACCGCGCGCGGGTCGCCGAGCAAGCGAGCGCCGCGGCGCGCGCCCAGGCGCTCGCGACCGCCCTCGACGAGCTCGGCGAGGCGTCGCCGGCGGCGCCGCTCGGCGAGCTGCCCGCCGCGTCGGCGAGCGGCGCCGAGCGCGACCCGGTGGTCGCCGACCTCGCGCGCCGCTACGGCGAGCTGGTCGAAAAGGTCGAGCCGCGGCTCAAGCGCGAGCTGGCCGACTTCCCGAAGCTCCGTGACAGCTACGCCGCGGACGTCTCGACCTTCCAGGTGCGCGGCAAGGACGTCACGGTCCGCAACGACTACCGGACCCTCTCGGGGACGCGCGTGCCCAAGGTGTCGCTGCCGCGCGGCGACTCGCTCGGCGACCTCGCGCTCTGGCTCGGCACCGAGAACGTGCCCGGGCGCTTCCCGTTCACGGCGGGTGTCTTCCCGTTCAAGCGCGCCGAGGAGGACCCCACCCGCATGTTCGCGGGCGAGGGCACCGCCGAGCGCACCAACCGCCGCTTCCACTACGTCAGCCACGGACTGCCGGCGGTGCGGCTCTCGACCGCCTTCGACTCGGTGACGCTCTACGGCGACGACCCCGCCGAGCGCCCCGACATCTGGGGCAAGGTCGGAAACAGCGGCGTGAGCGTGTGCAGCCTCGACGACGCCAAGCGCCTCTACTCGGGCTTCGACCTCGTCTCGCCCAAGTCGAGCGTGTCGATGACGATCAACGGCCCCGCGCCCGCGATCCTCGCGATGTTCCTCAACACCGCGATCGATCAGGCGGTCGAGAAGAGGCTGCGCGAGACCGGCCGCCTCGAGAGCGCGATCGGCACCGCGCGCGCCGGGGCGGGCGGCGACCTGCCGGCCTACCGCGGCGAGCTCCCGGCCGGTCACGACGGCTCGGGCCTCGCGTTGCTGGGCACCAGCGGCGACCGCGTGCTTCCCGCCGAGGAGTACGCGGAGATCAAGGCGCGAGTGCTGGCGCAGGTGCGCGGCACCGTGCAGGCCGACATCCTCAAGGAGGACCAGGCCCAGAACACCTGCATCTTCTCGACCGACTTCGCCCTGAAGCTGATGGGCGACGTCCAGCAGTACTTCGTCGAGAACGACGTGCGGAACTTCTACAGCGTCTCGATCAGCGGCTACCACATGGCCGAGGCGGGCGCGAACCCGATCACCCAGCTCGCGTTCACCCTCGCCAACGGCTTCACCTACGTCGAGTATTACCGCGCGCGCGGGCTCGCGGTCGACGACTTCGCGCCCAACCTCTCGTTCTTCTTCTCGAACGGGCTGGACGCCGAATACGCCGTGCTGGGCCGGGTGGCGCGCCGCATCTGGGCGGTGGCGATGCGCGAGCGCTACCGGGCCAACGAGCGCTCGCAGATGCTCAAGTACCACATCCAGACCAGCGGCCGCTCCCTGCACGCGCAGGAGGTCGACTTCAACGACATCCGCACCACGCTGCAGGCGCTCTACGCCATCTTCGACAACTGCCAGAGCCTCCACACCAACGCCTACGACGAGGCGGTGACCACGCCCACCGAGGAGTCGGTGCGGCGCGCGCTCGCGATCCAGCTCATCATCAACCGCGAGCTCGGCTGGGCGAAGAACGAGAACCCGCTGCAGGGCTCGTTCTTCGTCGAGGACCTGACCGACCTGGTGGAGGAAGCGGTGCTCGCCGAGTTCGAGCGCCTGAGCGATCGCGGCGGCGTCCTCGGCGCGATGGAGGCGATGTACCAGCGCGGCAAGATCCAGGACGAGAGCCTCCACTACGAGACGCTCAAGCACTCCGGCGAGATTCCGATCGTGGGCGTGAACACGTTCCTCCATCCCGACCGCGCCGCGGCGGTGGGCGGGGTGCGCGAGCTGATCCGCTCCTCCGACGAGGAGAAGGCGAGCCAGGTGCGCGAGCTCGGGAGCTTCCACCGGCGCAACGCCGGGCGCGCGCCCGCGGCGCTCGATCGGCTGCGCCGGGTGGCGCTGGAGGGCGGCAACGTGTTCGCGGAGCTGATGGAGACGGTGAAGTGCGCGAGCCTCGGGCAGATCTCGCGCGTCCTCTACGACGTGGGCGGCCAGTACCGGCGCTCGATGTGAGGAGCGTGGCCGCGACCCGACGACCTCGCAGCGGACACGGGCTCCGCGCGTGAAGGTCCTTCTCGTCACCGACTCGTTCCCGCCGCGCTGCGGCGGCAGCGGCCACAGCGTCCACGCGCTGGCACGCGCCCTCGGTGACGCCGGTGCCGAGGTGCTGGTGGTGCAGCGGGCGGACGGCGCGCGCGAGGAGCGTGGCCCGCTCGGGGTGAGCGGCGTCGCGGGGCTCCGGCTCGCCCTGACGACGGTGCGCGTGCCGATCGTCCGCGACCTCCACCGCGCGCTGGTCCGCGACCGCGCGCTCGAGCGCGCCCTCGGCGACGCGATCGCCGACGAGCGGCCGGACGTGATCCACGCCCAGCAGGGCTCGAACTTCGCGCCGGTGCTTCGCGTCGCGCGCCGCGCGGGTGTCGCGGCGGTGGCGACGGTCCGCGACTACGCGCCGATCTGCCTGCGCACGACGCGCTTCAGCGGCGGCGCGATCTGCCCGGGATGCTCGCCTGCGCGGCTCGCGGAGTGCCTCGCGGACCGCTATCGGGGCCCGGCGTGGCTCTTCGCGCCGGTGGTCCCGCTCGGTCTCGCGGCCACCCGCCGCCGCACCCGGGTGCTGTCGGGCTTCGATCGGGTGGTCGCGGTGAGCGGCTACGTGCGCGATCGGCTGTGCGAGAGCGGGGTGAGCGCGCCGATCGAGGTGGTGTCGAACGTGCCGCCCGCGCTTCCCGCGCCGCCGCGCCGTCCGGATGGGGCGAGCGGCTTCGAGTACGTGCTGTTCGCGGGCAAGCTCAACCGCGAGAAGGGCGCCGACCTCCTGCCCACGATCGCGGCGGCGCTCCCGCGCGGCGTGAGGCTGGTGGTGCTGGGCGACGGCGCGCTGGCGCCCGAGGTCGACCGCGCGGACTTCGCTGGCGCGCCGATCGTGCGCCGCGGCGACGTGCCCAACGACGAGGTCCTCGGCTGGCTCGCGCAGGCGCGTGCGCTGGTGCTGCCGTCGCGGTGGCCCGAGCCGCTCAGCCGGCTGCTGCTCGAGAGCGCGGCGCTCGGCGTGCCGGTGATCGCGCTCGCGACGGGCGGCACCGCGGAGCGGGTCCGCGATGGCGAGAACGGGCTCCTCGCGGCGGATCCAGCCGACCTCGCGGCGCTCGTGGCGCGGGTGGCCGCGGACGACGGCCTGCGGGAGCGCCTCGCGGCCGGCGCGCGCCGCCGCGCCGCCGTCGACTGCGACAGGATCGCGATCATCGACCGGATGCTCGACCTCTACCGGCAAGCGGCGGCGGCGCGCTGAGCGCCGGTTGCGGCGTCGCCGGGCCGCGGTTGGAGTAGACCAGCGGAGCGATTACAAACCCGCCCCGTGCCGTCCGGTGCCGCGCGGCGCCTCTCGTGTCCATGGCCACCGCCCACGTCGACCTCCACCTGCACACCACGCTCTCGGACGGCACGCTCCCGCCCGAGGACGTGATCGCGCTCGCCGCCGAAGAGGGCCTGAGCGCGGTCAGCCTCACCGACCACGACACCATCCGCTCGCTCGCCCGCGGTCAGGCGGCCGCGGCTCGCAAGGGCCTCGCGTACCTGCCCGGCACCGAGATCAGCCTGGTGGTGCGGGACCGCTCGGTCCACCTCCTCGTCTACCTCTTCGACCTCGCGAGCCCGATGACCGACGCCCTCGAGCGCCTCGAGCGAAGCCGGGCCGACCGCCTTCCCCGCCTGCTGGCGCGCCTCGCCGAGCTCGGCATGCCGCTCACCGAGGGCGAGGTGCGAGCCGAGGCGGGCGGTGAGCTGGTCGGCCGCCTCCACTTCGCGCACGCGATGATCCGCAAGGGCTACGTGGTGTCGGTGAGCGAGGCGTTCGAGCGCTGGCTGAGTCGCGGGCGGCCCGCGCACCTCGAGCGCGACCGGCTCGAGCCGGCGGAGGCGCTCGCGTTGGCGCGCGCGTCGGGGGGCGTGACGTCGGTGGCGCATCCCGGCCTGATCGACGACGACCCCGCGCTCACGCTCGCCGTCGTCGAGGACCTGGTGGCGCTCGGCCTCGACGGCCTCGAGGTGTGGCATCCCTCGCACCCGGACGAGGCCCGCCGCCGGTACGCGGACCTGGCGCGCGCGCTCGGGCTCGTCGCCACCGGCGGCTCGGACTTCCACGGCGACAAGAAGCCCGGGATCCGGGTGGGCCGCGGCCGCGGCGACCTCGCGATCTCCGCCGAGGTCCTCGACGCGCTCGCCGACCGGCGCCGCTCGCGGGAGGTGCGCTCGTGAGCAGCGTCCCGTGGCGCCAACCGCTCCTCGCGTCGATGCGGCCCCACCAGTGGGTCAAGAACGGGCTGCTGTTCGCGGCGATCACGTTCGCCCAGAAGCTCGGCGATCCGGGCCGGCTGGCGACGGTGTGCGTGGCGTTCGCGCTGTGGTGCCTGATGGCGAGCGCGGTTTACCTGTGGAACGACCTCTTCGACCTCGAGGAGGATCGCCACCACCCGGAGAAGTGCCGGCGTCCGATCGCGAGCGGCGCCTTGCCCGTCCAGGTGGCGCGCAAGGCGTGCGCGGTGCTCGCCGGCGTTGCGATCCTCGGGGCGTTCGCGCTGGGGCGCGCGTTCGGGGTGGTGCTGGTGGCCTACGCGCTGATGAACGTCGCGTACACGATCCGCCTCAAGCACGTGGTGATCCTGGACGTGATGACGCTCGCGGCGGGCTTCGTGCTGCGCGCGGTGGGCGGGGGTGTGGTGATACACGTCGAGGTGTCGCCGTGGCTCGTCATCTGCACGATCCTGCTCGCGCTCTTCCTGGGCTTCGGCAAGCGCCGCCACGAACTCGTGCTGCTCGAGGGGCGGGCCGCCGAGCACCGCAAGATCCTCCGGGAATACAGCCCCTATTTCCTCGATCAGATGATCTCGGTGGTGACGGCGTCGACCGTCGTCGCCTACTGCCTATACACGCTATCGCCCGAGGTCGCGAACAAGCTCCACGTCAAGCACCTCTACCTCACGGTGCCGTTCGTGCTGTACGGGATCTTCCGTTACCTGTACCTCGTCCACCAGAAAGGGCAGGGCGGGAACCCCTCGCGGGTTCTGTTGACGGACCCCCCCCTCATCACTACGATTGCGCTCTGGTTGCTGACGGCGACGATCATCCTGTATCGCTGAGCCGTCCAGGCTCGGCGCATCGCGCGGGCCACCACTTCCCCGGACAACGTCCGATCCTCGCGGCCCCACCGGGTCGACCGCCATGGCCGAGCGCACCGAGCGAAGCGCCGCACCCGGTTCCAGCGCAGACCCGACGCGACCGGTCGCCAAGCCGCGTGACCCCGCCAAGGTCGCGAGCGAGGCGCCGCCGGTCGACGTCGATGCGCTGGTGGCGTCGGTGAAGGCTCGCCTCGACGCCAGCACGGCGGGCGGCGAAGGCGCGGGCGAGGCACGCACGGCGGCGAAAGTCGAGGCGCCGCTGCCCGACGAGGCGCTGGCGCGCAGCTTCGAGCTGCTCAAGCGCGCCGGCCCGCTCGATCCCCGCGTGCCCATCCAGTCGCACCGCGCAGTGGTGGGGCCGGTGGTGGTGTTCTTGAAGTCGCTCCTCCGGCGCGCGCTGCAGCCGGCGTTCTCGGCGCTCTTCGACCACCAGTCGCGCTTCGACCAGGCGTCGCTCGCCTACGCCGAGGAGCTCTACAAGCGGATCGTCGGGATGGAGGGCGATCTGCGCACCCGCCTCGAGCGCATCGAGGCCCGCCACGCGATGGAGCTCGAGACCATCGAACGCCGCCTCGGCCGCCTCGAGCGGCTCGTCGGCGGCTCGTCGCCGGACTCGAGCGCCTGACGTCCCGGGACCGACGATGACCACGCCGGTTCCGATCCATCAGTTCCTGCCCACGCTCAACCCGGGCGACGCGATCGGCAACGTGACGCGCGCCATGCGCGACGCGATCCGCGCGATGGGGCACCCGTCCGAGATCTTCGCCGAGAACGTCGACCCGTCGCTCGCGGGCGAGGCGCACCGCTACTCGGAGTACCCGCACTTCGAGGACCCGCGGAACGTCATCCTCTACCACTACAGCGTGGCCTCGCCGCTCAGCGAGTTCCTGCGCCTGACGTGGGAGAGGAAGGTCCTCGTTTACCACAACGTCACGCCGCCCTCGTTCTACGACGACCTCGAGCCGCACATCCGCCACGTCCTCGAGCGCAGCGAGGACGAGCTTCGCGCGCTCGCGCCGGTTATCGACGTGGCGGTCGGCGACTCGGGCTTCAATTGCTCCGAGCTCACGCGCTTCGGCTATCGCGACCCGCAGGTCCTGCCGATCCTGCTCGACCTCCACAAGCTCGAGCGCGAGATGGACGCCGACACGCTGGTCGACGAATCAGGCGCCGAGCACCGCATCCTGTTCGTCGGCAAGCTCGGCCCCAACAAGCGCTTCGAGGACCTGATGGTGTGCTTCGAGCACTACCGTCGGACCCGCGACCCCAAGGCCAAGCTGGTGCTGATCGGCGGCTCGTTCAGCCCCCTGTACGAGCAGCGGGTGCGCGCTCTCCAGCAGCACCTCGGCCCCGACTCGATCGTGCTCAAGGGGGCCGTCTCGCAGGGCGTGCTGAACGCCTACTACCGCAAGGCCGCGCTCTTCCTGTGCCTGAGCGACCACGAGGGCTACTGCGTCCCCCTCGTCGAGTGCATGTACCTGGGGCTGCCGGTGGTCGCGTACCGGCACCCGGGAGTCGAATGGACGCTCGGCGGCAGCGGGCTGCTCCTCGAGCGCAAGGACCCGGAGACGGTGGCGGCGGCGATGGAACGGGTCCTCACCGACCCGATGCTGCGCAAGAACGTCGTCGACAGCCAGAAGAAGCGTCTCGAGGAGCTCTCGCCGACGCGGGTCAAGCAGCGCCTCGCGGAGATCCTCGCGAGCGTGCTGGCGCGCCCGGTCAGGAAGCCCAGGATCGCGTTCGTGGTGCAGCGCTACGGCGCCGAGGTGAGCGGCGGCAGCGAGGCCCACTGCCGGCTGGTGGCCGAGCACCTGAAGGACAAGGCCGACGTCGAGGTGCTCACCACGACCGCGCGCGACTACGAGACCTGGAGCGAGCACTACGCGCCGGGAGTGGGCGAGGTGAACGGGATCCGCGTCGAGCGCTTCCCGGTCCTCGCGCAGCGCGACCTGGCGCGGTTCTCGGCGGAAAGCGAGGCCGTTTTCGCGGCGCGCGACCGCAAGCCCGAGCACGAGGCGCGCTGGCTGGTCGATCAGGGCCCGTTCTCGCCGGCGCTGGTGGACGCGATCGGCGAGCGCACCGGCGACGTCGACGCCTTCGTCTTCTTCACCTACCTCTACTACCCGACCGTGATGGGCCTGCTGAAGGCGGGAGACAAGGGCCTCCTGGTGCCGACCGCCCACGACGAGGCGCCGTTCCACTTCCGCGTCGTGCAGAGCGCGATGCGGCGCGCCGCCGGCATGATCTTCAATACCGAGGAGGAGCGGGCGCTGATCGAGTGCGCGCAGGGCGGCCCGCGCGGGATCGGCATCATCACCGGGGTGGGGATCGAGGAGCCCGCGGGCTACTCGGCGGCGCGCTTCCGCGAGCGCACCGGGATCGAGCGGCCGTTCCTGCTCTACGTCGGCCGCATCAGCCCCGCCAAGGGCTGCCTGCAGATCCTCGACTTCCACACCGTCATGCGCGCGGCGTGGCCGGAGTGCCCGGACCTGGTGTTCATCGGCAAGGCCGAGATCGACCTCGACGGGCGGCCGGGTGTGCACGCGCTCGGCTTCGTCCAGGACGAGCGCGACAAGCTCGACGCGCTCGCCGCCGCGCTGGCGCTGGTCAATCCGTCGCCGATGGAGAGCCTGTCGATGGTGCTCCTCGAGGCGTGGCTCGCCGGCACGCCGACGATCGCCAACGCCGCGTGCGCGGCGCTGGTGGGGCAGAGCCGCCGCTCGAAGGGCGGGGTCTGGTACCACTCCTACGAGGAGTTCGAGTCGCTGGTGCGGCTGCTCGCCGCCGATCCCGAGCTGCGCGCGCGACTCGGCCACGCCGGGCGCGAGTTCGTGCGCGGCCACTACCACTGGGATCTGATCAACCACAAGTACCTCGTGGCGCTGCGCTACCTCGATCTCGACGCGCGCACCCGCGCCGCGGAGGCCGCCTGATGTCCGATCGTGAGCCCGTGCGGCTGACGTCGCTCGACGAGACCTTCGACGACGCCATGAAGGACCTCCTCGGCGGGGTCGACGTGCGCAGCGCCACCGTCCCCACGCCCTCCGCCGCGGCCGCAGCGCCGCCGACCCGTGTCGCCGAGGCCCTCGCCTACCTTCGCGCCACCTACGGGCTCGAGCCGCTCGCCAGAGGGGCGCCCGCCGCCGCCGAACGGACCGGCGGTCTCGGCGGGCTGTTGCGGCGCCTCGCGCGCAAGCTCTTCGTGTCGCGTACCTACCACGCGACGCTGGTCACGATGGTCGCCGACGTGGCCGAGCGCCAGGCGGCCCTCGACGCGCGCCTGCAAGCGCTCGCCAGCGCCCAGAGCCTCGCCAACGAGCGCGCGGCGCGAGTCGTGTTCCGGTTGTGGGGCGACTACAACCACCTGGTGCGGGTCGTGCTCGACCACCACGTCAACGAGGTGTTCGGCGCCTTCGAGCGGCACTTTGGCGCCTTCGAGCGGCACTTCGGCGCCTTCCAGGATCACTTCCACGCCTTCGAGCGCCACTTCGACGCCAACGCCGAGGCGGTCCGCGAGGTCACCGAGGCGCTCCGCAAGCTCGAGCAGGCGGTGCACCAGATGGAAGGGCCGCACGACGACCTGGTG
>CAYMQR010000067.1:0-13978 GCA_964392195.1 uncultured bacterium
GGCGCTCGTCGGTCCGCGAGGCGTGGGTGTCGCCTGCCGCAGGCGGTGCTCGTGTTATGGTACGCCGATCGGCTGCACGCGGGGCCGAAGTGACGAGCGCCTGATCGATCGGTGGCGTACCGATCGGCTGGACGTCACGCTGGGCGTCGGTCCCGGGATCCGGCCGACAGCCACCCGAGACCGAGATCGATGACGACGGCAACCAACGCGACCGCGGCCGAGCCCGACGTGACGCTCGGCATCATCACCTGGAACGCCAAGGGGCTGATGAAGCAGCTCCTCGACTCGATCCGCGAGAACGTCAAGGACGTCGACTACGAGATCGTCGTGGTCGACAACGACTCGCGCGACGGCACCAAGGAGATGATCAAGGCCGAGTACCCCGAGGTCCGGCTCTTCGAGAACGACAAGAACGTCGGCGTCGGACCCGCCCGCAACCGCCTGCTCGACGTGTCGCGCGGACGCTACGTGCTGAGCCTGGACAACGACACCACCATCCTCGCCAACGACGCGGTCGCGAAGCTGGTGAAGGTCATGGACGCCCACCCCAACGCGGCGGTGGGCGGCCCCAAGCTCGTCTACAAGGACGGCAGCCTCCAGCTCTCCTGCCGCCCGTTCCCCCGCCCGCTCAACATCCTCCTCGAGGGCACCGCCCTCAGGAAGTGGTTCGGCGAGACCCGCTGGGTGCTCGACTACACGCTGGAGCGCTGGGACCACGCGAGCCTGCGTGACATCGACTGGATGTACGGCGCGGCGCTCATGATCCGCCGCGCCGCGCTCCCCAAGCTCGGGCTGTTCGACGAAGGCTTCTTCTACCTCTACGAGGACGTCGAGTTCTGCCTGCGCGCCAAGCACCTGGGATACCAGGTGCTCTACATCCCCGACGCCGTCATCTGCCATCACCTCGAACGCGAGGGCCGCAGCGTGCTCTCGAAGACCCTCAAGGTCCACGTTCGGAGCATTCTCCGCTACTTCCGCCGTCTCTACTTCGGGTATCCGGACGGTTTTCCGGGCGTGGCGCGGGTCACCGCATGAGCACCGAGTCTTCGGCCGCACCCCATCCCGTGATCTGCGCGCTGTGCGGCGCGGACCGTCCCCGGCTGCGTTACCGGCTCGACGGCTTCGACACCGTCGAGTGCACGAGCTGCGGGCTGGTGTGGATCGTGCTGCAGATGTCGGAGGACGAGCTGCGCCGGCTCTACGGCGCGGAGTACTTCGAGGAGCGCGGCTCCTACTTCTTCGACAACGCGGTCGCGGCGCCGGGCAGCGGCGACGAGACCGAGGTCATCCGCGACTTCCGCCGTGGGCTCGATCGCGTCGAACGCTTCCGCAAGGGAGGCCGCCTCCTCGACGTGGGCTGCGGCGTGGGCGTGTTCCTGGGTGTGGCGAAGAGCCGCGGCTGGGACGTGACCGGCGTCGACGTGTCGGACTTCGCGTCCCGCTACGCGCGCGAGAAGCTCGGCTTCGACGCCCGCACCGGCAAGCTCCACGAGGTCGGTCTGCCCGAGAAGAGCTTCGACGTCATCACGCTGTGGGACGTCTTCGAGCACTTCCCCGACCCGGTCCGCCAGCTCGGCGAGGTGCGCCGCCTCCTCAAGGACGACGGCGTCATCCTCCTCGACACCCCCAACGAGCGCGGCCTGCTGCGGGAGATCTCGCGGTGGGCCTACAAGCTCTCGGGCGGCACGGTGCAGTACCCGGCCAGGAAGCTCCACCACGTGTACCACCTCTTCTACTACTCGCCCGACACGCTCACCCGCATGCTCACCAAGGCGGGCTTCGAGATCGTCGACTTCGAGAAGAAGGTGATCCCGCCGCTCAAGGCCCGCGGCTCGTCGTTCGAGAAGGCGCTGGTGGGAGCGTTCGGCAGCGTCGAGCGCTGGCTGGGACGTGAGTTCGAGCTCTTGCTGATCGCCCGCAAGGCGCCTTCGGGCGGTGAAGCGAAGGGAGCTGCATCGTGAAGCCGCCGGCCTCGGTGTTGATCCTCGGGGGTGGAATCGGCGGGCTGCGGGTGGCGAACCTGCTCGCCGAGCAGGGCGTGAAGGTCCAGCTCCTCGAGAAGCTCGACGAGACCGGCGGCCTCTCGCGCTCGTTCGACCGAGGTGGTTTCCAGCTCGACATCGGCCCGCACGCCTACTACGCGGGGCAAGCGCCGCTCTACAAGGACTGGATCGGCGCGGACAACATCCTCGAGGTCCGCGGGATCTACGGCGTCGGCTACAAGCGCCGCCAGATCACCACGCCGATCAACCCCACCAACCTGATCAAGAACCTGCCGGTCACGGACGCCGCGGCGCTCGCGCTGGACATGGCGTTCCGCAAGACCATCGGCAAGGCGGTCGCGAAGCCCGAGCCCGCGCACTTCGAGAGCGTCGACCAGCTCATCAAGGCGCGCTTCGGCGAGAAGGTCACGCAGTTCTTCTTCCGCGACTACATCCCCAAGGTCACCGGGCTCGCCGCGCGCGATGTCCACGAGGACTGGTTCCTGGAGCGCGACCGCTTCTACAAGGAGCACAACCTCTGGGCGAACCTGATCAAGACCTTGCTCAAGATCGTGAAGCCGGTCGCCACCGACGGCGCCGCCGCCGGGCACGGCCAGCTCCAGTTCCTCTACCCGAAGCGCGGCGCCGGCCAGATCATCGAGGGCCTGACCCGCAAGGTCCGCTCGCAGGGCGTCGACATCCGCCTCGGCTACACCGTCACGTCGGTCGAGCCCCACGGCGACGGACCCGTCACGGTGAAGGCCACCAACGCGGATGGCGTGGAGGAGACCTTCGAGGCGGACGCGGTGGCGAGCACCATCCCGGTCACCGCGCTCGCCAAGGGGCTCAAGCCGCTCGACACCGCGCTGGTCGGAGCCACCTCGGGGCTGCGCTACAGCGCGCTCAGGATGTTCTACTTCATCCTCGATCGGCCCCGGCTCTCGGACAAGATCCAGATCTACTTCCCCGAGAAGAAGTACCTCTTCAAGCGCATCTACGAGACCCGCAACCTGAACCCGGAGATGGGCTCGGCGGGCCGCACCGCGATCTCGGTCGAGGTATGCATCAACCCGGGCGACGCCAACGACCAGCTCCCGGCCGAGGCGATCCAGGAGCGGCTCGTCGGCGAGCTCGGCGACTTCTACGGAGTGGGCCGTGGCGAGGTCGTCGACTGGTTCACCCACCGGGTGACCGAGTGCTACTCGGTCTACGCGAACGACTACCGCAAGAACATCGATCCGCTGGTCCAGCGCATGTTCGCCGAGGACCGGATCGTCGCCTACGGACGCACCGGCGCCTTCCGCTACAATTTCCTGAGCGACAGGGTGCTCGCCGCGTCCGCGAAGGTCGCCGAGTACCTGCTCTCCGGGCGGCCCAAGAAGGACGTGCTCGGCCAGCCCGATCCCAAGAACCCGTTCCTGTGAAGCGAACGCGCACGCGAGGTCCCAAGCCGTGAGTACCCCCGAGCTCGCCCAGACCAGTTCCACCGGCCGCAAGAAGGAAGAGATCTACGCCTCCGAGGCCGCGTTCTTCGACGCCATCGCCGAGGGCGAGGTCGAAGCGCGCTACGGCGGCGAGCTCAAGATCCGCCCCGAGGAGCACCAGGCCACGCTCAAGCTCTACGGGCTCGAGGCCGACCTCACCGGCAAGCGGGTGGTCGACTGCGCCTGCGGCACCGGCTTCTTCTCGTCGCTGCTCGCCATGCGCGGCGCCGAGGTGTGGAGCTTCGACCTCTCGCCCCGCTGCGTCGAGGTCACCGAGGAGCGCGCCCGCGTCAACGGCGTCGGCGATCGCGTCCACGCCAGCGTCCAGCCGTTCGAGCACCTCGACTACGAGCCCGGCTCGTACGACTACATCGTCGGCAAGAACATCCTCCATCACATTCCCAAGATCGAGGAAGCCGGCGAGATGATGTACCGGCTGCTCAAGCCGGGTGGGAAGGCTCTCTTCTACGACCTCCAGGCCACCAACCCGATCCTGATGTTCTTCCGCAAGTACATCATCGGGAAGGTCTCGTTCATCCCCAAGCGCGGCACGCCCGACGAGCATCCGCTCACAGGCGACGAGATCGAGGCGCTCTCCAAGGTGTTCGAGGGCCGGATCAAGGTGAGCTACCCGAAGTTCCGCTTCTTCGGGAAGTTCGACCGCCAGCTCTTCGCCCGCAAGTACAAGCCGATCACCGCGCTGTGCGACGGTCTCGACGGCTTCGTCTTCAAGTATTTCCCGTCGCTCCGCAAGTACAGCTACAAGATCTTCGTCGAGCTCACCCGCTAGCCGTCGTCCCGCGCGGCCCGGTGCGCGGGAGGTGATCCGCGTCACCGGCGGCGCCGAGCGCGCTGCCCGACGATGCACACCGCGCGCGGCGGCCGGGACGGCCGCCGCGGACCACCCCTCGCAGGCGCCGTCATGAGCACCGCCCCGTCCGCTCGCCCCCGCGTCTACCAGGTCGGCGTCGGGCTCGCGCTCCGGGGCGCCGAGGTCCACGCCATCCGCCTCGCCACGCGGCTTCGCGAGCGCGGGGTGGAGGGCGGGCTGGTCTTCACCTACGACCACGAGCCCGCCGCCGACGCGCGCCGACGCGGCCTCGAGGTCCACGTCGTCCCCAAGACCCGCCGCGGCGACCCGACCGTCATCCCGCGGCTCGCGCGGCTGATCCGCCGCCAGCGCGCCGATCTCATCCACACCCATCTGGTGAACGGCAACTTCTTCGGCCGGCTGGCGTCGCTCTTCGTGCCGGGGCTGAGCGTGATCTCGACCGTGCACAACTACGGCGACGCGCTGGTCGCGGTGCGCAGCGACGGCGAGCGCCGCTTCATCTATCGCCAGGACATCTGGACCAGCGTCCTGTGCGACAAGGTCATCGCGGTGACCGAGAGCCTGCGCGAGCAGCTCATCGAGGACGGCATGCCGCCCGCGCGGGTGGTGTCGATCCTGAACGGCGTGGACACCGAGCGCTTCGACCCGGCCCGCGTCACCCGGGGCGCGGTGCGCGCCGAGCTCGGCGTCTCGGCAGGCACGGTGCTGCTCGCCTCGGCGGGGCGGCTGGTGGCGCCCAAGGGCTTCGACAAGTTCCTGCGCGTCGTTGCGGGGCTGCGCGGGAAGGGGATCGACGCCGCGGCGCTCGTGCTCGGCGACGGGCCGGATCGCGACGCGCTGATCGCCCTCGCTCGCGAGCTCGGCCTCGAAGGGCACGCCTACTTCCCCGGCTACCGCGACGACCTCGAGCAGGTCTACGGCGACATCGACGGCTTCGTGCTGTGCTCCGACACCGAGACCACCTCGCTCGTGACGCTCGAGGCGATGGCGATGGAGAAGCCCGCGGCGGTGTGGGCGGTGGGCAGCCTCCCCGAGGTGCTGGCCGGCGAGGAGGCCGGGAAGCTCGTGCCGCACGGTGACGTCGCCGGCCTCGTCGAGGCCGTCGCCGGCTTCGCCACGGACGCCGGGCGCGCCGCGGCGATGGGCCGCGCCGGGCGCAAGATCGTCGAGGACCGATTCAGCGAGCGGGTGCAGATCGCCCGGACCGTGGACGTGTACCGGACCGCGCTCGAGCGCCGCGGCAAGCGCTTTCGATGGGAGGCGGCATGAGGATCGTGATGGTGAACTCGGTGTCGTTCCTGCCCACGCAGGGGCGCTACCGGTGGGTCTACGCGCAGGCCAAGAGCCTGGTCGACGCGGGACACGAGGTTCACATCCTCGCCTGGGACCGGCTCCTCGAGGCGCCCGAGCGCGAGGTGATCGACGGCATCCACGTCGAGCGCATCCGCGTGAAGGCGGGCTTCGGCCGGCTCACGCCGATCCGCACCGCGTTCCGCCTGCTGTGGTTCCACGTGCGGCTGCTGGTGCGGCTGCTCGGCATCCGCGCCGACGTCTTCCACACCTTCAACCCCGACGTGATCCCGCCAGCGGCGCTGGTGGCGCGCCTCACCCGCAAGCCGCACGTGATGGCGCTGATCGAGCCGCACTACTACTACAACTGGCCGGACCGGTACCGTCCGCTCATCAAGCTCCTCGACGCCGCCGAGCGCCACTTCGCGCTGCGCGCCAGCGCGGTGGTCGTCCACAACCTCTACCAGGTCAACAAGTTCACCCAGATGGGGGTGCGCCGGGTGGTGCACCTCGCCCAGGTGCCCGACCGCGCGCTCAGCGACGCCGAGCTGCCCGACCGCTCGAAGCGGACCGGCACGGTGGTGTTCGGCCGCATCGGCACCGTGTTCGGTGGCATCAACGGCATCGAGGAGCTGATCCCCGCCTTCAAGGCGGTCCTCGACGCCGGGCACGACGCCAAGCTCGTGATCGCCGGGCGGGTCTCGCCGGAGTTCGAAGAGGAGTTCAAGAAGCTGGTGGCGCCGCTCGGCGACAAGCTGGTGGTGACCGGCTCGTTCCACCCCAACGAGATCGCCAAGCAGTACGAAGGCGTGGACGTGTCGATCCAGCTCACGCCGCGGACGATCTTCTACCGCTACATCACCCCCACCAAGTTCACCGACTCGCTGGCTCACGGTGTGCCGGTGATCTCGTCCGCGATTGGCGACGTCCCGTACCTCGCCGAGAAGACCGGCGCGGCGATCCTGGTCGACGAGACCAACGTCGAGAGCATCCGCGACGGCATGGCGCGGCTCATCGAGGACCGCGAGCTGAGGCTGCGGATGGGGAAGGCCGGGCTCGACCTGGTGCGTAACGAGTACTGCTGGGACCAGATGCAGCACCGGCTCTTCGCCCTCTACGACAGCCTGGACCCGAAGGCCCGCGCCGCTCGCGCGGCCTGAGCAACCCGCCTCGAGCTCGGCCGCTGCCCCGGCTGAGGGCTCGATCGCACTACGTGCCGGCGCCGGCCGCTCCATCGTCGGGCTAGCAGCGCGTGCCGGTGTTGCCGGTTGGACGGCGCCATTTCTCGAGCTTCCGTCCCGCCCGCCGAGAAAGGTAGAGTCGCTTCGCGGTCATCGCTGGAGCTCCATCCGTGGGTTTCGTCACCTCGCACCTCGGGGCTGCCGTGTTTCCGTGTCGAGGGAGGTCGCTCGTCACCCCGTAACCGTTGCAGGATGGTTCCGGTTCTTGTCGGTGATCGTGAGCCGGCGATCTTCGCGTCGCAACCGAGCGGCGGAGGGATCCGTGGTGTTTCCAACCAGGACGCTGGCGCCCCCGGGGGCTTCGCCCCGTACCGCCCACCTGCCCAGTTGGGCCGGCGAGTTTCTCCTGGTGGCAGGGCTCACCGCGGGGGCGCTCGCGATTCGCCTCCCGTGCCTGATGCTCGTCCCGGGTTTTTCCGACGAGTACAAAGAGATGCTCGTGAGCTTCGAGGTGGCCCGCGGAGCGCGGTTCCCGCTGGTGAGCACGCAATGCTATCTCGGCAGCTTCTTCAACTACCTCCTGGGCGCGATCTTTGTTCTCTTCGGACCGAGCTTCACGGCGGCCCGGATGACCGTCACGGTGCTCGGCGCGCTCACCGTTCCGCTCGCCTACTGGCTCGGAAAGGAAACCGAGGACCGGCCGACTGGCGTCGCGACGGCCCTCCTGATGCTCACCTCTTTCACACACATCATCAACGGCCACACCGCGTGGGTGAATTGCACGACCCCGTTCTTCGCCACCGCGGCCTTTCTGCTGTTCACGCTCGCCCTGAAGCGGAGCAGCGGCCGGCTGCTCGTCGCCGCCGGGTTCTGCTTCGGTCTCGCCCTTCAGACCCATCCCACCACGCTACCGGCCGCCCCCGCACTGGCGCTCGCGTTCTTGCATTCCGGTTTGTCTCCCCGCTCGGCCGATCGGTCGACTCCGCTTCGGACCTGGTTGCGATCACCCTGGCCTTACGCGGCGTTGCTGGCCGCACTCCTCGCCTACGGGAACGTGATCGCCTACAACGTGCTGCACCCCACGGCAGCGGCGGAGATCTATCAGAAGGACGAAGAGAATTTCGTAGCCGACCGTAGCCTCGGTCCCTACCTCATGGGACTCGCGAGCTGGAGCACCCTCGAGCTGAGCATGCTGAGCAGTGAGGGCGACGGGCGAAGCCCGTGGTGGGAGCAGGCGATACGCCCGAAGAACCTGCTCTGTCTCGCGCTCCTGGCGATCGGAACCGTCTCGGCCCTCCGGCGGGGGAAGTACCTTCCCGTGTATCTGTTCGCCGCGACGACCCTGCTCTCCCCACTCATCAACAACTACCATCGATATCCGATGGCCGCGCGCTATGGCGCGTTCGTGCAGCCCGTGCTGTGCCTCCTGGTCGCCGCTCCGCTGGTTCGCGCCGGCCGTGCGGGGCGAGGTTCGTTCACCTGGGGCTCCGGCCTCGCGTGGGGCGTCGTCGGGATCCTCGTCCTCACCCCTACGATTCCGCTCGCAAAGAAGTACCGGGCCGCGACGGTGGGGAGGTCCCCCAATCGGACCGTCCTTGCGCTTCACGAGACCATCCGGTCGAGCTTCGAATCCAACCACCAGATACGGGTAGTCCTTGATTCCAACTTGGAGAATCTCAGGACCGGTTTCGGGGGAAGGGTGTACGGCGCACTGGATTGCCTCCTCCAGTTCGACGGCATCCCTTTCCAGCGTCTGGACCGGTCGGCGACAGCTCTCCGGGCCCCCTGGCGGGACGACCCAGGCCGCCCGGTGCTCCTGGTCCTCTTCGGGAACGACTACCAACGGCTCGGCGCCAAAGCCCCGCCTGCCGTCGAGCTCGCTGCTCACCCCTGGCTCTACCCCGAGGGGGCCATCCGCGTACTCGAGGTCCGGCCGCCCGCGATGCGGTGAGACGCCGGAGGGGGCGCATCTACGCTCACCCGAGGTGGCCGGATCGGTCTCCGACGATCGACGCCCGAGGTCAAAGGCGCCGCGAATGATGCGGGCCAGAGCACGACGACACCGTTTCGGTCTCTCCGGGGCCTTACCCCTGACGGGCTCTTCGCGCCAGCTCGCCGTGCTCGCTCTGTGTGCGGTGCCGCCGAGAAGAAATCGTAGTGCGACGCGACGACGCTCGAGACTGGTGAATCACCGGAACGCCTCGTACAGGGTGTGCGGGTACCAGTGGCCTCGATCGATCTTCGTGACGATCACTTCACGGGCCCCGGCTTCTTTCAGGATCCGCACCATCTCGACCTCGTCGGCGAAGGCGAAGCGGCTCGAGCCTTCCGTGATCTTCAGCACCCGGACGGCCAGGACTTCCTGGAACCGGGCGATGTGGAACTTCCACGCCGGGCGCAGGCTGTTTTCCTTCAGGAGGAGCTTTCCACCCGGCCGCAGCTTCGCGAGCGAACGCGCGAGAAACGGGCGCCATTCATCCTTGGGGACCAGGTAGAGCACGTCGAGGATCGCCACTGCGTCGAAGTCCTCGTCCGGGAGGTCCTCGACTCGTACACAGCGAAACTCGACCTCGGACCTCCCCTGGATCGACTGCCGTGCGAATCCGATCTTCCCCTGGGCGGGGTCGATGCCAAGTACCCGGAGCCGCGGTCGCGAGACCGACGCCAGGTTCGAGAAGAGGCCATGTCCGCACCCGACTTCGAGCAGGCGGCCCTCGGCCGGAAGGCGGGCGAGGAGCTTGGTCATGGGGCAGAGCAACCACCGGATCAGCACGTGCGCGCGCTCCGCGATCGGTGATCCACCGTAGAGCCGGAGCACGTCCGCCAGCAGCGCGAACCTTCCAGTGAGTATCCGCACGACGCTATTCACCTTCCCCCCGGGTGGGGGAGCGTGGGGTGCATTTCTGGCGGCGAAGTCTCGCACAAGGGTCCACCGCGAAGAAGCGCGCCGAACGCTTGCGCGGCGCGCCGCGAGGACAGGGGTGAGCGCGCCAACGCTTGCCAGGGTCGAGTCGCTGAGTCTATGAACCGACGTGCTGTCGATCCGGAAGCGCTGGTCGGACCGCGGATTCTGATTGGTTCACTGCTGCCTGGTCCGCGCACACACCATCCACCACCCTCCGCGACGGGGCTCGTTCTCCGCGTACCCGCGTGCCGCGTGCACCACATCCACTCGGAAAGCATGCGGCTTCGGCTCACCGTCGGGGAACCTGGGCGGGCTCCGCCATTCCCCCCCGGGCGGTACGACGTGACGCTCGGTGGAGAGGAACGCGCGGTCTGCATGGTCCCGATCCTGACGAGGGCTCGCGAGGCGAAGTCGTGACGCGGGAGGCGGGAGAGAACGGCCTGGCGGCCGAACCGGGCGAGGTCTTCGGCACGTTGATCGTGCCGATCTACAACGCGGCGTCGTTCCTCTCGGTCACGTTGAGCACGGTGCGGCAGTGGCTTGCCGAACAACCGCTCCCCTGGGAGCTGGTCCTGGTCGACGACGCCTCCGAGGACGCGACACCCGCCATCCTGACAGCCTTCGCCGAGGCCACCCCGGGCGAGCGCATCCGCATCGTGCGGTTCACGAGCAACCGCGGCAAGGGATTCGCGGTGCGCGTCGGGCTTCAACTCGCGCGCGGACGGTACGCGGTGTTCACCGATTGCGATCTCGCCTATCCCATGTCGAACGTAGCCAGCATCGTCGCGCGACTGGAGGCGGGCGCAGACGCGGCCATTGCCTGCCGCGTGGACGAAGCGAGCACCTATCTCATCCGGCCGGGGTTCTTCTCCTATCTCTTCACGCGCCATCTGATGGGCCGGTGGTTCAACTGGATCTGCAGGATGGTGACGGTCCCGCGGATTCGTGACACGCAGGCCGGGCTCAAGGGCTTCCGCACCGAAGTGGTCAAGCCGGTGCTGGCCCGTCTTCGCCTCGACGGGTTTTCATTCGACGTCGAGCTGCTGCGGTCCTTGATCGATTGCGGTGCGCGCATCGACGAGGTCCCGGTCTCGTTTCGCTACGACAGCGAGCCGACCACGGTTCGCTTCACGCTCGATTCGATCCGGATGGCACGCGACCTCGTTCTGGTTCGTCTCCGATCGCGTCGGGGACACTATCGAGTGCCTACCAGGCCCCGCCGTCTGGTCATTCACGCGGACGACTACGGCCTGTCACCCGGGGTCAATCGGGCGATCGAAGAAGCGCTCGAGTCGGGAGCCGTGACCAGCTGCTCGATCATGCTCGGGGAAGCCGCGGCACACTCGGCGATCGCTTGGGCGGCGGGCCATCCACAGTTCGACTTCGGTGTTCATCTGAATCTCACCCAGGGACGCCCGGTCCTGCCCCCGAGCCAGGTCCCCTCGCTGGTGGACTCCCATGGCCACTTCTGGCGACTCGGGACGTTCATCCTGCGCTGCTCGACCGGACGGGTTCGCCTGCGCGAGGTCGAGCTCGAGTGGCGCGCTCAGATCGGCTTGCTCCGAGCTGCGGGAGTCGTGATCAGCCACCTCGACAGCCACCAGCACGTGCACCTGTTGCCCTGGGTGTTCCGCAACGTCGCAGCGCGGCTGGCGGCGGAAGAGGGGCTGGTGATCCGCGCGATGCGGCGTCCGATCGTCGTAGGGCGGTTGCGCCCGGATGCCAGGAGTCTCGCCCTGGCGGTGGCCTCCCTCTTGAGCGTCGGCCGGCGCCATCGTTCGCTCGTGGCCGCGGATGCCAGCGGTGTGGCGACCCAGAAGCGCGACCGCCTCGACGATCTGAAGGCCTTTCTGGTCCAGACCGCCAACCGCGAGACCTGCGAACTGACCGTTCACCCCGGGATCGTGGACGACGACCTGATCCGCTCGGGCGATGGCTACCGCGCGCAACGGGAGGAAGAGCGAGCGCTGCTCGCCGCGGCGGAAACCCAGGCTTGGTTCCGCCTGAACGACTTCGAGCTCACCAGCTTTCGAACTCTGTCGCGCACCAGGTGAAACGGGTTCCGGAACCCGCGATCCGATCCGGACCTGCGTGGTTCAGCGACGAGTGTGAGAAGCGCGGGCTAGTCGTCGGGTTGGTGCGCACCCACTGCGTTGGTGCGGCCCGCCGCCACGCGTCGGCGGTTGGACGTCGCTCTCGGCGCTGTGCGAGACTGACCGCTGATCTGGCCTTCGCTCGGGCGGTGCGCTCGCCGGTTGGTTACGGTGGGCCGGGGGCACCGCGATCGGCCGCCGCGTCCGGCGGCCCGAAGGCGCCCGGAGGACCTACGTGGACGTCGTGAACATGGATACCTCGATGGCGAGCAGCCACGGCTCCGCCGTCGTGTCGCTCCTCGAGCCGCCGCTGCCGAGCCAGATCCAGCTCGAGCCGACGACGGTGTGCAACCTCGACTGCATCATGTGTCCCATCAACTCGCTGCAGCGGGACAAGAACATGATGACGCTCGACGAGTTCAAGGACCTCGTCGGACGCTTCCCGAGGCTCGAGCGGATCACGATGCACGGCATCGGCGAGCCGCTCATGAACCGCGACTTCTTCAAGATGGTGGAGTACGCGAAGTCGCAGGGCATCCGGGTCTACTTCAACAACAACATGACCTACATGACCGAGGCCAACGCGCGGACGCTGCTCGGGCTCGAGGTCGACGAGATCCGCACCAGCCTCGACACCCCGTACAAGGACGAGTACGCGCGCATCCGCCCGGCGCGCAACCAGCGCACCAACTTCTTCGACGACGTGGTCGAGAACGTCCGCACCCTGGTGCGGGTCCGCAACGAGCTCGGCTCCAAGACCAGGATCAAGCTCGTCGGCGTGTGCATGGACGAGACGATCCGCCAGATGCCGGACCTGACCCGGCTCGGCGTCGAGCTCGGCGTCGACGAGATCATGATCCAGAACATGCAGCTGTGGAGCGGCAAGGACGAGTTCCGCGAGGACCGCGAGGGGAAGGTCGTCGCCGACCAGGTGATGGCCGAGGTCTACGAGGAGTGCCGCGACATCGCCGCCGGCAAGGTGCCGCTCAAGATGTGGCACCCGGGCGTGAGCCACGGCTGCAACTGGGCCGAGACGTCCTGCTACGTCACGGTGGACGGCTACGTCACGCCGTGCTGCAACTGCCCGGATCCGAAGGTCAAGAACTTCGGGAACCTGAACGAGAAGTCGCTCGAGGAGATCTGGTACGGCGAGGACTACAAGGAGTTCCGCCGCCAGCTCGCCTCACCGGACATCCCCGCCATCTGTGACGGCTGCGTGATCTACGGCGGGCGCTTCAAGGAGTACTGAAGGCGCCCGAAGACGGCCGGCCAGCCTTGTCGCTGGCGCGGCCGCTGTAGTACAAAATCGCCTTTCCGCCCGGTCCGATGGCGGAGGTCCGGGGTGCGATCGCGCGCCGGGTCGAACCACCAGCCGCGAGGGACCCTCCCCCCATGAAGAGCCTGCCGCTGGTCGTGCCCGCCGCTGGCCGGGGCACGCGCGCCCTGCCGTACACGATGGAGCACCCCAAGGCGCTCCTCGAGGTCGACGGCAAGACGCTCCTCGGCCAGGTCCTCGACCTGGGCGAGAGCATCGGGGTCGAGCGCGCGTTCATCATCGTCGGCTTCCAGGCGGACGAGATCCGCAAGCGCTTCGGCGCGCGCTACCGCTCCATGACCCTCACCTACGTCGAGCAGGCCGAACAGCTCGGGCTGGTGCACGCCATCAGCCAGCTCGAGAAGCACTTGGCCGAAGACTTCATGATGATGCTGTGTGACGAGATCTACTTCGACACCCGGCACAAGGAAGTCATGCCGCACTTCCGCACCATCAACCCGGACGTGCTGTGCTGCGTGATGAACGGGACGGTCGAGGAGATCCAGAAGAACTACAGCGTCGAGTTCCAGGGCGAGCGCATCACCAAGCTGATCGAGAAGCCCACCCTCGAGCAGATCACCAACCCCTTCATGGGGACGGGCACGGTGCTCTTCCACCCGAGCGTGTTCGAGTACATCGAGCGCACGCCGGTGAACCCGAAGCGCAACCAGAAAGAGCTCGCCGACCTCCTCAACGTCATGATCCAGGCCGGGCGCAAAGTCAGCCTGTTCGACATCGGCGGCTCGTACGTCAACGTGAACTACGCCGACGACTACGAGCGCCTGACCCACAAGGTCGAAGAGCACGCCGGGCGCTGAATCTCCGCGGGGGTCTCTCCAAGACCCCGCCCGCCTGGAGGGCGCCGCTCCGTCGGCGCCGCGCCGCGCGCCTCTGGC
>CAYMQR010000068.1:0-13935 GCA_964392195.1 uncultured bacterium
GCCGAGGTCGAGCGCCTCGACGCGGCGCTCGTGGCGTGGCGCCGCGACGCCGGCTGCGACGGCGCCGCCGCGCGCGCGGGTGAGGCCAGCACCGGGCTCAGCCTCGATCCCGACGCCGAGCGCGCGCTGCGCGCGCTCGGCTACGTGCAGTGAGCCGCGGGCGGATGCCTGCGGGCCCGGCGCGGCCGGGCGAGGGCGCGCGCCGCCGCGCCAACCGCCGGAGCACCGCGACCTCGTCCACGAACCCGCGCCCGATCTCGTCGACGTCCGGCACCAGCTCCTGGCACGCCATCGCGCCCAGGCACAGGCGGTCGGCGGTGCTCATCACGGTGAGGTTGAGCCCCGAGCCCTGCTGCACGGGGCCGAGGGGGTAGACGCGACGAACCCGCGCGCCGTGCAGGCGCAACGGCCGGCTCGGGCCCGGCAGGTTCGAGATCACCAGGTTCCAGAAGAACGGCAACCAGTCGGCCAGGTGGATCCGCGAATAGAGCTGCACCACGTGCGTCAGTAGCCACGGTGCCGCGAGGTTCGTCACGACGTCGGTGAACTGCCGCAGCACGTCACCCCCCGCGCGCCCGTGCTTCTCCTTGGCGCGGCACGTCTCGGCGTGGATCGCCATCAGCCGCTCCACCGGATCGGCGGTGCTGACCGGCAGGTGGACGAGGATCATCGACACCCGGTTCCCGGCCGCGCCGTCGGCCGCGACCCGAACCGTCACCGGCACGTTGGCGACCAGCGACTTCTCCGGGAGGCCGCCGTGGGCGGCGAGCCAGCTGCGCAGCGCGCCGCAGCACGCGGCCAGCACGACGTCGTTGACGGTCGTGCCGAAGGCACGCTTGATCGCCTGCACGTCGGCGAAGCGCACGTCCGCGAGCGCCACCGCGCGATGCGCGGTGAGCGCGCCGTTGAAGGGGGTGGCGGGCGCCTCGAAGAGCCGGGCGGCGCCGGCGCCCGCGGGTGGTGTCTCGCGGGGCGAGGGATCGCGGCTCAGGACCGTCCCGGCGACGTGCGCCAGCGCGTCGATGGCCCGGAACGGCCGGGCGGCCAGCGCGCGCGCGGTGTCGGCCATCAGCCACGCCTTCGACGGCATCGCGTCCGGGACCCACGGCGTCGCGGGAGATGGCGCCCGCGCTCCACGGGCGGGGGCCGCGTCGAACATGTGCTCCAGCAGCGCCACCAGCCGGGCCCCATCCATCACGGCGTGGTGGACCTTGGCCACCACCGCGATGTTGCGGCGCTCGAGCCGTTCGATCAGCACCATCTCCCACAGCGGCTTGGAGCGGTCGAGGGTACGGCTCGCGTACGCGCCGACGAAATCGGCGAGCTCGCGCGGACCGCGGGGCGGCGGCAGCTCGACCCGGAACAGGTGGTTCGCGAGATCGAACTCCGGATCCTCGATCCAGTGAGGGTCGCCGAGCTCCAGCGGGCCCTCGACGAACCGCCGCCGCAGCTCGGGGACGCGGTGGATACGCGCCTCGAAGACCTCACGCATCAGCGGGAACGCGGGCGGGCTCGAGCCGGCGGGTGGCTCGAGCACCACGACGCCCATCGTGTGGAGAGACATCTCGGGCGTCTCGGCATAGAGGAGCGCTGCGTCCAGGCTCGATACGCGCTGCATCGCCGCCTCGGTTCGAGGGCTGCGCAACCGGCCGAGGTCACGACGCCGTCACGCGGTCCCTTCCATCGACATCGATCCCCGTCGTCCTGCGACACCCATCCGAACCCCGCATCCGCCGGCTCGCGCGTCAGCCGTTGGCCGCTCGCCGCGCCGAGCGGAGCGGCCACCCCGCGGCCCGCGCCGCGCGCGCGCCGCGCCGCTTGCGGCGCCGATCCTCGTTGAAGCCGATCTCGTTGAGGAACCGTCCCATCCGCCGCAGATACTCGCCGCGATCGAGGTGGATGCTGTGGCTGCCCGGGAACCAGTGGATGCGGCACCGCCCCCAATGATCCCACAGCAGCCGCGAGTGCTTGGGGGGCGCCAGCCGATCCCCCACCCCACCGATGATCATGAGCCGCTCGCGCTCGAGCACCGGCCGGTAGGTGAGCGGGCTGTGCACGGCGAGCGCCTTGCGCACCCGCTTGATCGACGTCCCCGTGACCAGCATCGCCGCGCGCATGAGCGCTCCCAGCGGTTCCCACTCGAGCACCAGATCCGCCAGGCTCACGAGCGGCACGTTGGGGATCGAGAACCGGAGGCGATCGTCGATGGCCGCGAGCAGCGCCGCGGTGTAGCCGCCGAGGCTGATCCCCGTCACGCCGATCTTCTCCACTCCCCGCTCGCGCGTGAGCCAGTCGATGAACACGCGCACGTCCATCACCGCCTGACCGAAGCCCTCGTTCACCCGCGAGATCCCGCCGGCGAAGAGCCCGACCCCGCTCATCGGCGTGCCCTCGTCGCGGCGCGGTCCGTGAAACGGCAACGTCACCAGCAGCACGTCCAGCCCGATCTCGTAGAACCACGGCAACGCGAACAGCCACTGGTTCAGCCAGTAGGGATCCCCGGCGAAGCCGTGGATGGCGATGAGGGTCGGCCGCGGACCGCGGCGATGACGCCAGTAGCGGCCGTAGGCGAACCGATTGCGCTGGTGGCTCAGGTACTCGTCACGGATGCGCGGGTTGAGCGGCACGTACGGGCTCTCGAAGCGCAGCCCGAGGCACTCGCCGTTGGCGGGCCGGAAGTACGGCCGGCGCGGCTCCGAGCGGCGCATCTCCACGCCGCGCGGCGGCGCGTGGAAGAAGCGGCGCGGATCGCCGCTCTCCGCGATCGACGTGTAGAGCCCGCCCTCGCCGAACATGGTGCGGAGCGCGCGCGGCCGGTAACCGGTCGGCACCGTGAGCGGCGCGATCAGGGTCGCCAGCGCGGTGCGGACTCCGATGTCGAACGCCGCGGTCGCCCGCACCCGCACCAGGTCGCGGATCCCGAGCTCGAATCCCTCGGGCCGCTCGTAGAAGTTGCTCTCGAGGTGCTCCCACCACGGCCCCTCCGGCATGATCGAGGGCGCGTGAAGGTACGACTCGTGAGCGATCCGGGACACGATCGACGAGCGGCTCATCGGGCTCGGTCCTCCGCGCTGGCGTGGCGTTCGTTGGATGTGTGGCTGGCGGAAATGGCCGATGCAAGGACGCGGCGGCGTCGGCCCTCAAGCGGAGCGCGGCTCACCGAGCTCGAGCCGAAGCGCCGTCCACAGCCCGAGCACGGCGATCGGGATCGCGAGCAACGACCAACCTTGCGCCTGCTGGAAGAGCAGGAAGCTCGCGGCGCCCACCGAAGCCGTGAACAGCACGAAGCCGAGGAGCAGCCGCTCGTAGTGGCGCGCCGACCTGCCGAGGTGAACCAGCGCGAGCCCCGCGAACAGCAGCGCGCCGGCGAGGACGTAGACCCCGCCGGGATTGCTCGACGCCGGCAGGACGCCGCCGCTCGCGATCAGCGCCCCCGATCCGGCCAGGGCGAGCCCCGCGAGCAGCAGCGGCCGCGAGCCGGCGGGGTGGCGCGGGGCCGACTCGCCCAGCTCGAGCCGGACCGAGATCCACAGCCCGAGCGCAGCGAGTGGAACCACCGTCACCGCCCACCCTGGCACGCTCGGAAAGACGACCAGGCTCGCCGCCCCCAGCGACGCGGTGAAGAGCACGTAGCCGAGAACCCGCCGCTCGTACTGCCGCGCCGGCCGGCCGCGGTGGACGAGCCCGAGCCCGCCGAGCAGCAGCAGCGCCGCCAGCACCTGCACGGCGGCCGGGTTGCTCGACGACGGGAACAGACCACCGCTCGCGATCATCGCGCCGACGCCCCCGACGGCGAGTCCGCCCACCAAGAGCCGGCGTGAGCCCTGCGGGTAACGTGGTTCGGTGGTCTCCTCGCCGAGCCGCTTGCCGATCAGCGCCACTCCAGCGCCGAGCAGCGCCACGACGACCGCCCACGCCGCGCTCGGAGTGGTCGTGGTGGGACGCAGCAGATCGAGCAACAACAGCAGGCCCCCGCCGGTCAGCAACACGCCGAGGCCCTGAATGATTCGCGAATTCGTTCGACCGGGAATCACGGCTCTCGACCTCCCTTGCGGGTCGACGAACCGATGCGCCACGAAAGAGGCCCAACCGCCGTTCGTGGGCGGTCCGCGGCGACCCGCGATGGTGGATTCGAGCGCAAGCACCGTGCCGCGCGCGCCGTCAGGCTCGAGGGCGGCGGCCGCGCGACCGCGGCCCGTCAGACCTCGGGCTCGGCGGTCATGCCCACGCCCCCGCCGCCGGTGGCGGCCGCGCTCGCCGCCGCCGCCTGCCGCCTCAGGAACGCGGGCTGGCGCAGGATCACGAACGCCGGCACGATCGTGACCGCGGCGAGCGCCGAGGTCACCATGCTCAGCGACACGTAGCCGCCGAGCTGCTTGGCGTACGAGAGCCGCGACAGGCACAGCACCAGCGAGCCCGAGCCGATCGCCGAGGCGACGAAGAAGATCGCCTTACCCGAGGTGAGCATGGTCGCGAGCGTGGCCGCGCGCACGTCGAGGCTACGAGCGTGCTCCTCGCGGAAGCGGAACAGGAAGTAGATCGAGTAGTCGGCGCCGATCGAGATGGTGAGCGCGGTGATGGTGGCGGTGGCGAGGTTCAGGTAGGTGCCGACCAGCCCCATGACGCCCATGTTCACGAGCGCCGCGAGGATCGTCGGCGTCAGCACCAGCGCCCCGCCTGCCAGCGAGCGCAGCACGATCGACGCGACCACGAAGATGATCGCGGACACCACGATCGCGTTGCGCAGCTTCTCGCGCAGCACCGACTCGTTCATCGCCTTGCCGATGCCGAGCATCCCGCCCGCGACGCTCACCTTCACCGTCGGCGGGAAACTCGCCGCGACGTACGCGTGGGTGCGGGCGAAGAGGTCGTCGGTGAAGCTCGCGGTGTCCTCGTTGGCGTACGCGCGCACCACCGCCTTGCGGTAGTTCGAGTCGACGAAGCCGTCGAAGTCGTCGGGGTCGCCCGAGTAGAGCAGGAACAGCTGCGCGATCGCCTCGCGCGACTCGGGGATCACGCGCTGGCTCTCGTCGCCGTCGTTCATGGCGACGTTCATCTGCTTCAGGAAATCCACGATCGACTGCGAGCGCCCGACGTGCGGCTGGCTCGTCAGCATCTGCTGCAGCCCCTCCATGGCGCGCAGCACCGCCGGGTCGTGGAGGGCGTCGTCGTGGTCGCCCTCGACCAGGATGTTCATGGTGTTGGTGCCGCCGAAGCTCTTCGAGAGCGCCTCGTCGTCGACGTACACCGGCTCGTCCTCCGGGTAGGCGCGGCGGAACGAGTTGTCCACCTCCACCCGCGAGATGCCGTACACGATCACGCCCAGCGCCGCCACCGAGAGCAGCAGCGCGCCCGCCGGCCGCGCCAGGATGCCAGCGGCGAGCCGCTCGAGGAGCGTCTCGAGCAGACCCGAGTGGCTCTCGGCCTTGACCTCGCCCACCTTGGGCGCGGGCAAGAGCGTGCGGCACGCGGGGATGAAGGTCATCTCGATCGTGAGCGCGCTCAGGATGCCGAACGACGTCAGCACGCCGAACACCTGCACGGTGCGGATCGGGAAGAGCGTCAGCGAGAGGAACCCCGCCGCGGCGATGAGCCCGGCGGTGATCATCACGCCGCCCACCCGCGAGGTGCTCTCGATCACGGCGGCCTCGTTCTCGCCGAAGCGCCGGAACTCCTCGTAGTAGCGTTTCAGGATCTGCACCGCGTGGCCCGCCGCGACCGCGAGGATCAGGAACGGCGCCAGCGACGCCCACGCGTCGAGCGGGAAGCGCGTCCAGCCCAGGAAGCCCATCGCCCACGTGACGCTCAGTACCGCGGTCACGAGCGGCAGCACCATCGCCTGGAAGGTGCGGAACGCCTCCAGGTGCACCAGCCCGATCACCAGCACCGCGACGCCGAGGAGCTGCAGGATGCCCATCGTGTACTTGTCGAGGGCGGTCTGGAAGATCGGCCAGCCCGACAGGTAGACGTTCACCTCCTCCGAGTGGCGGTACGGCGCGATCACCTCCTCGAAGCGCTTGGTGAGGATCTGGTTGCCGAGGTCGGGGTTGGGGTCGAGGTCGTCGAGGTCGGCGGCCACGGCGGTGGTCTTGCCGTCGTCGGAGACCAGGTAGCCGCGCAGCAGCGGCTGGCCCATGACGCGCTTGCGGATCACGTCGGCTTCCGCGTCGCTGGTGGGCAGCTTGTCGACGAGCCGCCGCACGATCAGCTCGCCCGGCTCGCCGTTCTCGATCGCCTTCGACTTGCGCGCGGTCAGGCTGATCACGTCCTTGGGGTCGACACCCGGGATCGCCGCCACGCCGTCGGAGATCTTCTTGACGATCTCGAGCACGCGCGGCTGGAAAACGTCGCCGTTCTTGGCCTCGATGCCGACCAGCGTGTACTTGCCGCCGCCGAAGATCTCGAGGATGCGGTCGTCGATCTTGACCAGCGGGTCGTTGCCGGGGAGCTGCAGCTTGCGCTCGTTGGCGAGGTAGATCTTGGGCAGCCCGGCGCCGAGCAGCGCCGTCGCGGCGACCACGCCCGCGATCACCCACCACGGGTGGCGCGTGACCCAGCCGACGTAGCCCCGCAGCGCGCGGTCGAAGGCGGACGGGGAGGCCGAGGGCGGGAGGCTTCCAGCGCGAGCGTCGGACGGCGGGGCGGCGTTCTTCATGGTCGGCAGCTTGGCCGGGCCGTGGCCACTCGGCTTGATCCTTTGCGCCAAGTTATTGATCTTTTACGCCATGGAGCGCGCCCCCTCGCCCCGCATCCGCGCCGAGCTGATCACCGCGGTGCTCCAGTTCGTCGCGGGCGCCGGCGGCAACCCGTCGCAGGTCCGCTCCGCCGCCGGCATCCGCGCCGGCGAGCTGATCGACCCCGAGCGCCTCCTCGACGTCGACCGCCTCGCCGCCACCGTGGACGCCGCGGCCGCCGACCTCGGCGACCCGGCCTTCGGCCTCCACCTCGGCGCGAACTTCGACCTCGAAGGGCTCGGGCCGCTCAGCTACGCGGTCTTGAACGCGCCCACCGCCGCGATCGGCGTGGCGAACCTGGTGCGCTACATGGGCGGTCTCGCCCACGGCGTGCGCCTCGAGTTGGTCCGCCACGGCGGAGAGGCGGTGCTGCGCGGCGTGGTGGGCGGCGCCGAGCGCGCCGACGCCCGCCACCTCAACGAGGGCGGCATCCTGGTGATGGTGCGGATGCTGCGCCGGCTCGCCGGCTCGAGCGACTGGCACCCGCGCGCGGTGCGGTTCGTCCACCCGCGCCCCGCCGACGTCGCCGAGCACGTCGCGCTGTTCGGCGTCGAGCCGGGCTTCGGCCACGCCGGCAACGAGATCGGCTTCGACGCGCGGATGCTGAGCCGCGAGGTCCACGACGCCGACCGCTCGCTGCTGCCGGTGGTCGAGCGCCGCCTCCAGGAAGTGCTGCGTGCCGAGCCGGGCGACGCGCCGTGGCTCGCCGCCCTACGCGTCGAGGTCGCGAGCCGGCTGTGCGACGGCCACCCGTCGCTCGCCGAGGTGGCGCCCGACCTCGGCCTGAGCGCCCGCACCCTGCAGCGCCGGCTCGCCGAGCGCGGGCTCGTGTATCGCGAGCTGGTGCAGCGCACCCGCCGCCAGCTCGCCCTCGAGTACCTCGACCGCGCCGACACCGACCTCACCGAGGTCGCGCTGCTCCTCGGCTACGCCGAGCTGAGCGCCTTCGCCCACGCGTTCCGGCGCTGGACCGGACGCAGCCCGGGCGCCCATCGCCGGGACCGCAGCTCGCGCGCCTGACCGGGCCGACGGGGGCGCTCGCTCCGGCGTGATCATCGAGTGGCGCGGATCGCGGCGGCGATCCGCTCGACGTTGGGGAGCGCAGCGTTCTCCAGGCCGGCGTTGTACGCGAGCGGTACGTCGAGCCCCGCCACCCGTCGCGGCGCCGCGCGCAACGCGCGGTGCGCCACCTCGACCACCCGCGCCACGATCTCCGCTCCGAAACCGTGGGTGAGCGGCCCGTCCTCGACCGTCACCAGACGCCCGGTGCGGGCCACCGAGCGCGCGATCGTGGCAAGGTCGAGCGGCACCAGCGTGCGCACGTCCACGACCTCGGCCGAGATCCCCTCCGACTCGAGCTGGTGGGCGGCCTCCAGGGCGCGGCCGAGCACCGCTCCCACAGTGACCACGGTGACGTCGCGCCCTGCCCGCTTCACCTCTGCCACGCCGAGCGGCACCAGGTAGTCACCCTCCGGCACCGGTCCCGACTCCGCGTAGAGCAGCTTGTTCTCGAAGAACACCACCGGGTTGTTGGAGCGGATCGCCGCCTTGAGCAGCCCCTTCGCGTCGCGGGGCGTGGCCGGCGCCACCACGATCAGTCCGGGCACGCCGGTGAGCAGCGCTTCGAGGCTCTGCGAGTGCTGGGCGGCCATGCCCAGCCCCGCCCCGCCTGGCGTGCGCACCACCAGCGGCAGCGAGTACTGCCCCCCCGACATGTAGCGCAGCTTGGCCGCCTGGTTGACGAGGGGGTCCATGCAGGTGGTGAGGAAGTCCGAGAACAGGATCTCGCAGACCGGGCGCATCCCCGCCATCGCGGCACCCACCGCCGAGCCGACGATGGCGTACTCGCTGATCGGCGTATCCACGACGCGCGCTCGCCCGAAGCGCTCCACCAAGCCGGCGGTCACCGAGAAGTAACCGCCGGTGGTGACGTCCTCGCCCAACAGGTACACGGTCGGGTCGCGCTCGAGCTCCTCGGCGAGCGCATCGAAGAGCGCCCTCGAGCAGCTCGACTCGCGCGTCGCCGTCGGCAGCGGGCTCGCCGTGTAGAGTACGCGCGGCTCGGGCGCGTAGACGTCGGCGGTCAGCGCCGCGGCATCTGGCTCGGCGGCCGCGGCCGCGCGGTCGAACGAGGCGCCCACTCGTTCGCGCGCCTCGTCCTCGACGCGCATCCTACCCGCGGCGTCGATCGCCCCCTGCGCCTCGAGCGCGCGCCCCAGCGCCGCGATCGGGCAGCGCTGCTTCCACGCGCCGATCTCCTCGGCGCTGCGGTAGGCGACCGACTCGCCCTCCATGTGGCCGTGCCAGCGGTAGGTGAGGCACTCGAGGATGGTCGGCCCGTCGCCTCGCCGTGCCCGCTCCACGGCCGCGGAGGTGGCGCGGTACACGGCGCGCACGTCGTTGCCGTCGACCGTGACGCCGGGCACGCCGTAGCCCGCGGCGCGCTCGGCGAGCCGGGCGACTCGGGCGTGGCGCTCCAGGGGCGTGAACTCGCCGTACTGGTTGTTCTCGATCACGAACACCACGGGTAGCGCGAGCACCGCGGCGAAGTTGACCGCCTCGTGGAACATGCCCTGATTGGTGGCGCCGTCGCCGAGGAACGCGACCGCGGCCCGATCCTCGCCGCCGAGCTTCGACGCGTGCGCCGCGCCGGCCGCGATGAGCGCGCTCGCGCCGACGATGCCGTTGGCGCCGATCGCGCCCACGGCCGCCTCGGTGACGTGCATCGAGCCGCCCTTGCCGCCGCACAGCCCGCTCGCGCGGCCCAGCAGTTCGGCCATCATGCCGTCGAGATCGGCGCCCTTCGCGAGCATGTGGCCGTGGCCGCGGTGGGTCGTGGCCATCCAGTCGTCGGCACGCAGCGCGAAGCACACCCCGACCGCCACCGCCTCCTGCCCGGTCGAGAGGTGGATCGCCTCGGTGGGCACCTCGCCGCGCGCCCACGCCGCCGCGAGCCGCTCCTCGAACGCGCGGATCAGGCACATCCGGCGCAGCATCTCGAGCTCGAGCGCGGCGGGCTCGGGCGGCAGCGCGTGGGGGCGCACGGACACCCGCGACGGCGTCGCCTCGTCCACCAGCGGGATGAGCACGCGCGGCAGCGCGTCGAGGTCGATGTCCGGGCGCCGGGCGAGGCGCCCCGACCAGCCGAGCCGAAGGAGGCGCACGAGCTCGCCGAAGCGCCCGCGTGGCGGCTCGCCGGCGGCCGCGTCGCCGATCACCAGCGCGTCCTCGCCGAGCGCGCGCAGCACCTCGACGTAGAGCGGGTAGGCCGGCTTGAGCGCCGGCAACAACGCCAGCGCCTGCGCCACGGGCCCACGCGCCACCACCTTGCGGGTGGCGATCGCGGGTGCGATGGCGAGCTTGCCCTGCCAGAAGCGATTGGCGACGTCCGCGCTCTGGATCATCTCCAGGTCCGGCGTCAGCGGGCTCGCGCCGAAGCTCCAGGTGACCGGCGATCGGCGCAGGTCGACGGTCACCTGTCCGTCCGGCTCGCTGTAGCGAAACCGCAGCACCATGGGCCGCGCCACCAGGGCCCGCACGAGGTCGGCGTCGTCGGCCAGCCGCCCGAAGAAGGCGTCGAGCACCCGGTAGAGGTGCTCGGTGTCGCGGAAGCCTGCCATCGCCCGTTACTTCTCAGCCGATGGCGAGGCCGCCGCGCCCGAAGATCAGGCTCGGGTCCTCCCACACCTGCGAGAGGTCGACCATGGTGGGCGACGAGCACGACGAGCACTTCTCCGCCTCGCAGCGCAGCGCCCGGAAGGGCTCGCTGGCCATGATCTCGGCCAGCGGCGTGGTCTTGATGTCGCCGAGCGGGTGGTCGAGATCGAGGCAGTTCTCCACCAAGCCGCGTCCGTCCACGGTCATGGCGAGCTTGGGCAGGTGGCAGCGGTAGCCGGGGCGCCCCGCCACGAAGTACTCGAAGTAGCGCTCCGAGTTGAGGATCGGGGCGCCCGCTCGCTTGCGCTCCAGGAGGTCGCGGCACACCTCTTGGATCTCGGGCAGCGTGAGCCCCACGTCGGTCGCGGTGAACTTCGAGCCGTCGGCGCCGTTGCGGTGCTCGGTGATCACGTCGAACGAGATCGGCACGCGAAGCCGCTCCGCGAGGGCCACCAGCTCGCCGACCTCACCGTCGCGCTCCATCCCGCGCTGTACACACGTGTTGAGCTGCACGGAGAGCTCCGGGTAGTGGTCCCGCACCAGCGGGATCGACTCGAGGAGCCGCGCGTGCAGCCCGGGCAGCTTGCGGATGGCGTCATGGCGCTCGGGCCGCGCCGAGTCCACGCTGAGCATCAGCATGTCGACCCACGGCAACACCTCGTGCATGCGGGTCTTCAGGTACCAGCCGGTGGTGAAGAGCAGGATCGGGAAGCCGAGCTCCTCCTTCACGTACCGAACGATCTCGCCGAGGTCGCGGCGCATGAACGGCTCGCCGCCGGTGATCGCCGTGGCCACGAAGCCTTGCGCCTTGGACTGCCGATACAGGCGCTTCAGGTCGTCCGTCGAGGCGTCCGCCCAGTCGTCGTGCTTCCACAGGCAGCTCGCGCAGTCGCACATGCAGTGGTGCGTGATGAAGAGCTTCACCGCCAGAGGACGCCCGTCGCCGCGCACCCGCGACTCGAGGATGCATCCGGCCAGCTCGGCGAGCACCGACTGGATCTTGGGGGAAGCGCTCGTCATGGTCGTCTCCGTCTCGGTGCGCCCGGGTCGCGGTCCACGCGGCGGGGACTCCCGGGCTGCGCGGCGTCGCTCCGTCGCCCGAGCCCCGCGCGGCGACTCCTCGAATACATCGCCGCGCCCGGCGCCGACCGTGACCCGGCTCACGGGGAGCAGGCCGCGGGCGAAATGTCACCGAACCGCGCCGCCCCCGGGGAGCGCGCGCCGGGAACGCCCAGGATCCGTAACGGTCGATCGCAGAAGGGGTGCACCTCGTAGAGGGATACCCGCATCGGCCGCCGGTCCGGGGCGGTCCCGCGCGGGCCGTTCGCGCTCTCGGGGTCTCCGCCGACAGTTACCGACATTCCAGGGCGTACCGGTACGGCCTTTGCGGCTCTCATCCCTCGACGGAGACGCGAGGAGGACACCATGAGCCGGCCGAATGGTGGGGCGATCGAGTCGCGCTGGATCACGCTGGCGCTCGTATCGATGGCGGTGGGATGGGCCGGGTGTCCGCCCACCACGGTCGATCCCTGCCTCACCCAGGTCAGCAGCGACGGTTTCGGGAGCGCGCACAACCGCTACGCGTGGGCGATGAAGCCGTTCGGTGACCACCTCTACGTGGGAACGATGAACTCCATCACCGCCGACGAGGGCCCGGGGGAGACGTCACTGGTGCGCGACTGGTCGGACCGCGAGCTGACCAGCGACGGCACCGAGATCTGGCGCTACGACGGCAGCGCATGGAGCCGGGTCGTGACCGCCGGGTTCGGTGACCTCGGCAACAACGGCACGCGCAACCTGGTGGTGCTCGACGACGTGCTCTACGCCGGCACCGTCAACCCCACCACCGGCGCCGAGGTATGGCGCAGCGACGACGGCGCGTCCTGGTCGCAGATCAACGAGGACGGGTTCGGCTCGACCGCGAACGAGTCGATCCGCGGCATGGCCGCGTGGCGCGACCAGCTGTGGGTGGGAACGCTCAACGAGCACGGCGCCGAGGTGTGGGCGCACGACGGCACCGGCTGGACGCGCGCGGCGACGAACGGGATCGACGACCCCATGAACGAGGCCGCCGCCGTCCTCTACCCGTATCTGGATCGCCTCTACATGGGAACCTGGAACGACGCCGGCGCGCGCATCTACCGCTTCGACGGCGCCACCTGGACGCCGGTCGTCGGCGGCACGGCCACGACTCCGGCCGGCTTCGGCGATGCGAACACCGCCGGCATCCTCAGCATCGTCGATTTCCACGGTGCGCTCTACGCGAGCACCCGCAACTTCAAGAGTGGATTCTCGGTGTGGCGGTCGCTCGACGAGGGTGACACCTGGCAGGCCGTCGCGACCAAGGGCATCAACGATGCACGCCAACCCTACGGTTGGGTGATGCACGTCCACGACGGCCAGCTGTTCCTGGGGACGTGGGTCCAGGGGCTCGGACCCAACATGTACCAGCTGGGCGGGCAGATGTACCGCACCGCCGACGGCACCACCTGGATCGAGGAAGTCGGCACGGTCGGAACGCTCGCGCCGCCCGGCATCGGCGACAACCTCAACTACGGCATCCGCACCCTCGAGTCGTTCCAGGGAAACCTCCACATCGGCACCGCCCAGTGCTTCTTCTGCTCCTTCCCGGTGACCGGCCTCGAGGTCTGGGAGCGCGACGGCGCCACCTGCCCCGGGTGATCTGGCGCCGCGCGAGCCGATCACGACGCGCGATCACCTGGATCGGATCGTCGCGTCGAGAGCCGTCCTGCGCCGCCAGAGCGCCCGGCTTGGAGCGGTGACCGCGGCCGTCACCGACCGGTCCCGGCGGCGCGCCGTTCCGAGCCGAGCGCGGTGCGAGTTCGTAACCCACCGGGCCGGAGCGCGGTCACCGGCGTCGCGGTGCCCCAGGTCGGCGCGCCCGGCGACCCGGCCGTCGCGAGGACGGCGCCGACGAGGACGCCGCGGCCGGTCGCGCCGGCGCACCGTCGCGGCGGCGGCTCGACTTCGATCGTGTCAGCCGATGCAGGGCCGCCACCTCGGCGGCGATGGCATCCGCGACCACGTCGACGTCGCGCGCGCTGTCGTAATCGCCCGTGATGCCGAAGGCGATGCGGCCGTCGTACGAAAGCGCCGCGGTGCCGACCCGCACCCCTTGCGCGATCGGGACGTACGGCAGGCATTCGAGCATCGGCCGCCCGAGGCAGTAGAGCTTGAAGGGAGGCCCCGGCACGTTGGTGGTGACCGTGTTGATGGTGCGCTGCGGGACCTGATGCATCACGCGGGTCACGAACCGGCTCACCCACCCCACCACCATCGGGGGCACGAGATCCCCCACCTCGGTCACCCACTCCCCGGCCGAGGCCATGTGCGAACGCTTGAGCTCGGCCATCTGCGCCGTCACGCCCCGCAGCCGGGCGAGCGGCTCGTCGAGGTGCACCGGCATGTCGAAGAGCAGCGCCGACACGCGATTGTCCGCGACGCCCCGGGCATCCGCGGTGCGCACCGACACCGGCACGAGCGAGCGCAGCCCCTCGCGGGTGACGGGCTCGCCGCGGTGGAT
>CAYMQR010000069.1:0-13887 GCA_964392195.1 uncultured bacterium
GGTGAGGTGGAGGTAGTGGGCCCAGGTCTCGGCCCAGTTCTCCCACGGATGGGCGCTTGCGTAGGCCGTGACGAAGTATTTCGGCCAGTCGGCAGGCGCTCCTTCGCCGTGGTGGCGGGCGAGGCCGGCGGCGTAGTCGGTGCGCTCGTCGCCGAAGCGCGCGCGGAACTCGGCGAGGCGCTCGGTCCGCTCGACGAGAAGGGGCCAGAAGTAGTGCCCGCTCTCGTGGCGGACGTGGCCGAGCAGCGTCCGGTACGGTTCGCCCAGCGAGACCCTACGGCGCTCGCGTTCGGCATCGTCCGCCTCGGCGACGTTGAGCGTGATCACGCCGTTCGCGTGGCCGGTCAGAACCGGAGGCGTGCACCCTGGCGCGTCGGCGACCAGCTCGAAGGCGATGCCCCACTCGGGGTCCTCGGAGCGGCTCGTGAGCGAGAGGCCGAGAGCGTGCAGGTTCACGATCAGGCGGCGCTTGGCGACCTCCACGCGGTACCACCGCTCGCGATTGCCTTCGACGCCGAGGTCGGGGATCACCCGCGTGAGCCGGCACGACGCGCAGAGCGGGCTCGGTTCGTCGGCGGGTACCGCCCAGTTACAGACCTCGTGGTCGCGGTAGTTCGCGCACAGCCGGTACTCGGGGCCGATCGGCCCGCCCGAGGTGGCGCGGCGCCAGCGATCGTCGCCGCTCGGAGCGAGCGCGCTCACCTCGCCGACGTCGGGCAGGAACGCGAGCAGGCGATCGCAACGCGTGCACCGCGAGCTCTCGAAGAACACGAGCTGATCACATTGGTCACAGTGGAAGATCTTCACGTCGGGCGCTCCTCTCGCTGCGGCGAACCCACGACGGTAACGGGGCTCGCGACGAGGCGCCGTGGCGCGGACGAGCCAAACCCGCGTGCCCGGAGCCTTCCCGAGACCATGTATCGCGCGGAAGGGCTCGGCGTCGGATCCGGCTGGCGGCGCGGCATGGAACCCCCGTTACCACGACAGCAGGTCGTGGTGACGTTTTCGTGGTGCGGGGGCCTCCGTGCCCCCGCCCGAGGCGAGTCCGACCGAGATCCGGTCGCAATCGTTCGTGAGCGAGTCTGGCTAGCGAACCGCGGGGTACCAGCGCGCGAGGCGCGCCGCGGGCACGCCGGCGGTGAAGAGCAGGGTGATGGCCCAGTTGCGGACGGTGGCGTAGACCAGACCCTCCCGCTCCCAGCGGCGCGGCGAGTTACGGACGCGCGCGGGCAGGAGCTCCACCCGGCCGCGGCACGCCAGGCGCTTCGCGAACGCCACGTCCTCGAGGACGGGGATCTCGGGAAAGCCGCCCAGCTCGTCGAAGGTCCGCCGCGTGGTGAACACGGCTTGATCGCCCCACGCGAGCCCGGTGATCCGGGCGCGCGCGTTGGCGCCCCACTCGATCACGCGGTAGCGGCGGCGGGTGTCGTGGATCGCCACCTGGAACGCGCCGCCGACGACGCCGGGCGCCGTGAGCGCCCGCGCGGCGAGCTCGAAGGCGCCGTGCGGGAGCTCGGTGTCCACGTGCACGAACATGAGCAGCGGCTGGCTGGACGCGGCGGCCGCCGCGTTGAGCTGTGCGCCGCGCCCGCGGCGCGCGGACACCACGCGGTCGGCGAGCGGCTGCGCCAGCTCCACCGTGCGGTCGCGGCTGCCGCCGTCCGCGACCACGATCTCGGCCGGGCCGAGCGCGCGGATCCGCGCCAGTCCGGCCGCGACCTCGCGCTCCTCGTCGAGGACCGGCACCACCACCGAGATCGGCGCCGGCGTCACGCCTCGGGTCCCGTGCCGCCGGGCGCCCCACCCGGGCCGGCCGCCCCGGGCGCGGGCGTGTCGCCGAACGCCAGCCCGAACACGTCGGTGGTGACCCCGGCGCCGCCGCCGAACCCGCCGAGCCGGAAGCGCTGGACCTCGGCGGCGAGGCCGTCGGCCTGGGTGATCAGCTCGCCCACCCGCTGGTTCATCTCCTCGATCATGGCGTCGCTGTCGCGTGCGGCGGAGCGGATCGTGCCGACCGCGGTCGCGACGCGCCGGCCGCCGCGGTCGAGCTCGCCGGTGGCGCGGGCGATGGCGTCGACCATGTCGCGGATGGTGGCGACGTGGCGGCCGACGCGCTCGATGCCGTGGCGCTGCTCGGCGGTGGTGCGCTTCACCATCTGCGCGTAGTCACGGACCTTGTCGGTGGCGTACTGGATCTGCTCGCTGCCGCGCCGCTGCTCGTCGGTGGCGCGGCTGATGTCGGCGACGCCGCCCGCGACCTTCTGCATCGCGCGCCGCACGTGCTGGCTCTGGCGCGCCTGCTCCTGGGTGGAGAGCGCGATGCCCTTGACGCTCTCGGTCGAGAGCACGGCGCTGGCGACGATCTTGTGCAGCGAGTCGCTGGTCTCGCGCGAGCGGTCCTCGCCGTCCTCGATGCTGGCGCGGCCCGCGGCCTCGGCCTCCTGGGCGCTCGTCCCCGCGGCGCGGATCTGCTGGATGAGCCGCTCGATGTCCTTGCTCTTCTCGCGGCTCTTGATCGAGAGCTCCTTGATGTCGTTGGCGACCACGCCGAACTCGTCGGCGCCGTCGCCGGCGCGCGCCGCGATGATCGTGGCGTTGAGCGCGAGCAGCTTGGTGCCGCCCGTGATCGAGCGCTGGATGCGCAGGATCTGGTCGATCTCCTCGATGTGGCGCTGGAGCGTCTCCATCGCCGCGCGGCCCGCGCTCGAGGTCTCGACGATGTGGTCGATCGACGCCGACGCCCGCTCGACCGCGGAGCGCGCGTCGCTGGCGTCCTCGATGACGCGCTCGGCGAGCGCCTGGGTGCGGTCGGCGCGCTCGCGGATCTGCTTGAGCGACTGGTCGATCGCCTGCATCGCGGCGGCGGTGGTCTCGGACTCGCTCGAGAGCTGCGCGCTGGCGGCCGCGACCTGGTGGATCGACGCGGCCATCTCCGCGATCGAGGTGACGCAGCTCTCGGCCGAGCGGCTCAGCATCTCCATGTGGCCGTCGACGTCGAGGATCGAGCGGCCCATCGCCTGGATCGAGGTATCGGTCTCGACGGCGGCGTCCTTGAGCCCGCCGACGCTCGAGGCGATGCCGCCGATCGAGGCGCTCATGTGGCCGATCGCGACCGAGGTGTCGTCCACGGACCGGACCTGGGTGCGCGAGGCCTCCTCGATGCGGCGCGCGCGCTCGGCGAGGTGGGTCGCCACCTCGCCGACCCGATGCGCGGCCTCGCTGACCCGGCCGATGAGGCGGACCAGGTTGTCGTGCATGCGGCGGAAGCCGAGCGCGACGGCGCCGATCTCGTCGTCGGTCGTGACCTGCGCCGGGCGGGTCAGGTCGCCGCGCGCGATGCGCTCGCTCGCGGCCTCGATGAGCCTGAGCGGTCCGCGCAGCATCTGCGCATAGATCGCAATGAGCGTCCCCACCAGCACCAGCACCAGCAGGCCGATCGCGACCACCATGCGGATCGCCTTGGCGAGCTCGCCCCCATGGCGGGTGAACACCCACCACAGCCGCGGGGCGCCGAGCGACTCGACGTGCAGCCGCTCGAGCGGCGGGCTCACCACCACGAGCCGCTCGCCGAGGACGTCCGCCGCCCCGGTCGCCGCGCCGCTCCAGAGCCGCGCCAGCAGCTCGGCGGGCAGGTCCGAGTCCGACAGCCGGTAGACGCCGCCTTCGGTGGCCTTTGGCTTGCGCGTGGCCGGATCGAGGAAGAGATCGGGCGAGGACCTGTAGAGCACCTGCCCGTTCTCGAAGGCGAGCAACAGGCTCCCCTCGTTGCCGGTGAGGGCGCGGGTCCGCTGCTCGAAGGTGTCGATGGAGAGCGGCTCGTTCTCGCGGGTGAGCTCGGCCGCGAACGCCTGGAGCTTCTCGGCGCGCGCCTGGAGGAGCTCGACCTCGATCGCCCGGAGCGCCGCGTTCGAGAACGCGAAGCCCACGAACACCAGCGGCACGATCGCGATCGCGAGGGCGAAGAGCCACAGGTGCAGCGCGATGCCGCCCACACCCGGCTGCGCGAGCCGGCCGGTGCGCTCGATGAGCACCGCCATCACCGGCCCGACGATCCAGCGCGCCCGGAAGTAGCACACCACCGCGAACGTGAAGCTCACGAACACGCCCGCCAGCGTGATGTAGACGAGCTGTGCCGGGTTGAAGCGCGTGATCCAGGCGTGGATCACCACGAGCGAGGCGGTCATGATCCCGACCGCGAGCGCCGCCAGCCGCACCGCGAGGCGCTGCGGGTATCGCTGGACGTGGGCGAGGACCTCCAGGTCGATGGCGGGCTCGTCGGTGGCGAGGCCGCGGTCGATGCGCGCGATGTGGCGCTGGATGCTCGCGAACGAGATGCGGTGGTAGAGCAGCCCGCCAGCGGTGAGGCCGACCGCGACGCACCCCGCGACGACCGCCACCGCGGCGCGCTGGGCGGGCGTGAGGTCGACGGCGAACCAGATGAAGGCCAGCCCGTAGGCGCAGCCGAACGCGGTGATCGCGAAGATCAGCCAGTCGATGCGGCGTTGGGTGTCGCGAGCGGCGGCGTTCACCCGATTAGAAGTATCACGATCGCCGCCGCCACCGGCCCTCCTCGAACGACCAGCTCTCGATCGTTCCCGAGACGTTGGTGCGCACCGCCCACGCCGCCAGCTCGCCGTCGCCGGTGCTCAGGTACACGGTGCCGGCGCCGGCGTTGCCGCCCGGGAAAAACGCGACCCGGTTGACGCCTCCGCTGAACGACACGCCGTCGGCGAACACGGTCGATCCGCCCGGTCCTCTGGTAAGGCCCGGGGCGCCGAAGCGGATGCCGCGCGGCAGCGCCTTCACCACCCGCCCGGCGCGGAAGCCGTCGAGGAGCACCTGCGCGGCCTCGCGCTCGCCCGGGCCCTCCGCGTGGTCGTCGTCGAGGTCGGCGTAGGCCGTGTAGACGCCGTCGGTGGGCGCGAGGGGGGCGGGCGCGAAGTCGACGTAGACCGCGTGGTTGAGGGAGATCGCGCGCGCCCGAGCGACGCGCATCGCCAGCACCAGCTCGTGGGCGACGGCGCGCAGCCGCGCGTCCGGCGCGCGCGCCAGCGCCACGCTGCCCACGAGCCACAGGCCGCCCACGATCGCGAGCACCGCGAGGAGCTCGGGAAGGGTGAAGCCCGCGGGGGCGAGAGTGCGTGGCAAGGTGGTGCGCCGCATCGGTGCTCGGTTCCGTCGTCCACGCCGCCCAGCGCAAGGCCGGTGCCGCTCGCGCCGGCGATCCGGCACCCGCGTCGCGAAACGGGAACTCGGACCGTGGCCGCCTCTCTGGGGCGGCGGGGTGCGCGGCGTGGGGCGCGCCACCGCGCCCGCGTCGCCACACCCGCTAGCCAGGCGGGAGACCGTCGCGCCTGCTAGCGGATGCCGAAGCGAGCGAGCTTCTTCTGCAGGGTGCGCCGCGAGATGCCGAGCGCGAGCGCGGTCCGGGTGCGGTTGCCGGCGCACACCGCGAGGGCCCGGCTCACCATCTCGGCCTCGGTCTCGACCAGGATGGCGCCGAGCCGCGAGCCGTCGCCCGCGGCGTCCGGCGCGCTGGCCGGCAGGTCGAACGCGCGCACGCCGAGCGGCGCCTCGCGCTCGCTCTCGATCACCGCGCGCCGCACCCGGTGGTCGAGCTCACGGACGTTGCCGGGCCACGGGTGCGCCACCAGCGCACGCAGGGCGTCGTCGGTGACACCCGGCACGGCGCGCCCGTAGCGCAGGTTGGCGCGATCGAGGAACGCGGCGACCAGCTCCGGGATGTCCTCGGCGCGCTCGCGCAGCGCAGGGACGTGGATCGGGATCTCGTGGAGGCGCCAGTAGAGGTCCTGGCGGAAGCGCCCGTCGGCGACCATCTGCTCGAGCGGCCGGTGGGTCGCCGCGACCACCCGCACGTCGACCTTGTGGGTGTGGTCGGCGCCGACGCGCGAGATCTCGCCGAACTGGATGGTGCGCAGGAGCTGGACCTGCACAAGCGGCGACAGGTCGCCGACCTCGTCGAGGAACGCGGTCCCCTTGTGGGCGCACTCGAAGCGTCCGCGCCGTGGCGCGCGCGCGTCGGTGAAGGCCCCACGCTCGTGGCCGAAGAGCTCGCTGGCGGCGATCGCGTCGGGGATCGTGCCGCACTGGATCACCACCAGCGGTTGGTGGCCGCGCTCGGAGAGCGCGTGGATCGCGTTCGCGACCAGCTCCTTGCCGGTGCCGCTCTCGCCCTGGACGAGCACGCTCGCCTGGGTGCGCGCGGCGCGGGCGATGCGCTCGCGCAGCCGCGTCATCGCGGCCGAGCTGCCGATCAGGCTCGCGAGCGCGTCGCGGCCGGGGCGGGTCAGCGCACAGGCGGGAGGGATCGTCGGGGTGGTCGTGTCGGCCACCACCCACGAGGGGTCCGGGTCCGGTGAGGACGGCGACGGCGAGCGTGCGTACATGCCACCTCCGGTTCGGGGCGGCCACGCACGCGAGCCGTGGGCGTCAGCCGCGGGGGAACGCGGCGGACCGATCGGCGCTGCGGCGGGGCCTAGCGGGTCTTGCGCTTCGCGCCGCCCTTGGCGCGACGGGACGCGCCCGCCGCGGCGGTCTTGCCGGCGCCGTGGCCCGCGAGCGCGTCGAGGCGTCCGGCGAGCGCCGCGATCTGGCTCGCGAGCCCCTCGATCCGGTCCTCCATCCGCCGCACGTCGGCGCGCGACGGCACGCTCAGCAGCCCCAGCACCACCTGCATGTTCTTGTCGAGCTGGTGCTTGGCCGAGAGCGCCCGGGTCATGGCCTGGCCGAGCGCTTGCTGGAAGTGCTCGTTCTTCATCATCTCGCCCATCAGCTCCTGGAGCTTCTCGGTGCCGAGGCCGAGTACTTTCTGCTGGAGGCCGTGTGTCGAGCGCTTCATGGTCGTCTCTCCTGCTGAGCAGATCGCATGCCGGGTCGGGCACGCGGGCGGGTGTCGTGTGTCGTGACCCGGGGGTGGTGGGACGGGGGCTCCGGAAATCGGCGCCGAACGAGGGGTATCCGAGTGCTTTTTCGACCGTCAAGGCATGCGGTGGCCGTCCGCGGGGAAGGCCCCCGCGCGGAACCGCCGCGTCTCGCGTGAGACGGTGCGGCGTGAGTGGGGTCTCGATTTCGAGACAGCCGGCGTCCGCCGTGGCCGCGCCTCGCGCGAGCTCGCGGGCCTTGACAGCCCGTTCGCGCGACTTAGGTTCGGCGTGCGGCGAGGGAGACCGGGAAGGTCACCGAAACCGCCATGAAAACAGTCGAAAACACCACATCGAGGAGGATGTCATGGCACTGCTCCGTTACTCGCCGCTCAACGATCCGTTCGCGCTCGCCGAGGAAGTGTTCCGGGGTTGGCCGGCCCGGTCCGGTGCGGTCGACAGCGAGGGCTGGGCACCGCGCGTCGACATCGACGAGGACAAGGACGCGGTTCGCCTCGCCGCCGACCTGCCGGGAATGGACCCGAAGGCCGTCGAGATCAGCATCGAGGACGACGTGCTCACCCTGAAGGGCGAGCGCAAGCGGGAGAAGAGGGTGGAGGCCAACGGCTTCCATCGCAGCGAGCGGTACTTCGGCGCGTTCGAGCGCCGCTTCTCGCTGCCGCAGACCGTCGACCGCGACAAGATCGAGGCCAGCTATCGCGACGGCGTGCTCTACCTGACGCTGCCCAAGCGCGAGGAAGTGAAGCCCAAGAAGATCCAGGTCGCCGTATCGTGAGGGAGGGACATTCCTCCCGATCCACCGGTGGCCGGCGCGCGCCGCCACCCACCTGACCGGCCGATCCAGAGCCGGCCTCTCCTCGAACCCGCCCGCCCGGCCGACCCGGGGGGCGGGTTCTCTATTTCCCGGGGGGCTGTTCCAGCCCCCCGCCCGCCTGGAGGGCGCGGCTCCGCCGCGCCGGCGATACGCGATGACGCCACGACGCGGCACCGCTCGATCTCTGTAGGTCCCTCACCCCCGAGTCGGCTCGCGATGCTCAGGGGCCAAACGGGGCCCCGTGCCGTCGCTCCGGGACGGGTCTCGCCACGAGTGGTCGTCGGAACGACCAGCGCGCCGCGGGCCGAGCCTCGTGCGCGATCCCGCGGAGGCCGGTCCCCACCGCTACCAGCGGTAGAAGCCGACCATCGCGAAGAACACCAGGAAGCCGGCGATGACCAGGAACTCGAGCGGGAACCAAGTACCGCTCGCGGAGCGGGAGCGCTCGGGCGGCGGCGCGTCTACCACGAACATCGATTCCACGAGCTCGCGCAGACGCCAGTCGAAGCCGATCGCTGGCGGCAGGTATCGCACCCGCAGCCGTACGATCGCCGGGCGCGTGGCGTCACCCGCGTCGATCGTCGCCCACAGCCGTTTGGGGCGCTGGCGGCGATCCCAGGCGGAGGGGTTGCCTCCCTGATAGGCGACCACGTCGGCCCCGGCGCGCTTCTTCTCGATGCGAAACCCCTCCTGGCCGAGGCGATGGCGCAACCAGCGCATGGCTGGTTCGTGGCCGGCGACCGGTAGCTCGAGGTCGAGGTGGATCCCCGAGCAGCCGGGCACCTTGCCCACGATCCACGCCACGAGGTGGACCGCCGTCAACGCGGCCGCCATCTGCAGCGCGCCCTTCGACCCGAGCTCGAGAGCGGCGCCGGCCGTACCGCTGGCGAGCGCGCCGATCCCCGCGGCGGCGAACCCCATTGCCAGCGCCACGTCGAGCACCATCGGCACGCGCTCGATCCACGTGCGGCGGGTCTGCATCCGCCACATCAGGTAGGCGAGCGCGCCGAGCATCGCGAGGGCGCCGAAGGTGCGCATGGGGATCGGTCCAGTGGGCTCTCGGGGAGAGCTGCGGGATGCTACCAGCGCGTCGGTCGCGCGCGCGAGCGGCGCGAGCGCCGTCCGATGCGGTTCACTCGTCCCCGCGCAGGCTCGACGAGCGATGCACCTCGACCGTGAGGTGGCACACGTCCTCGACCGCGCGCACGCGTTCCCGGTAGTGGCTCGCCTCGCGCGGCTCGTGCTCCGCGACGGCGACCACGCACGCGCGGCGGTTGGGGCCGATCTCCCACAGGTGGAGGTCGAGCACCCGGCTCGTGCCCTCGGCCTCGAGCGCGCTGCGCAGGCGCTCGGTGCGATGGGGCTCGACCGCGGCGTCGAGGAGCTGGCGGGCCGAGCCGCGCGCCAGGTCGAACGCCCAGCGGCTGATGACCACCGCGCCGACGATGCCCATCAGCGGGTCGAGCACGGTCCAGCGGAGGTACTTCCCGGCGAGCAGCGCGACGATCGCGAGCACGCTGGTGAAGGCGTCCGCGATCACGTGCAGGTAAGCGGAGCGCAGGTTGTGGTCGTGGCCGTGTCCGTGGTGCTCCGCGTGCCCGCGCCCGTGATCCTCCCCGTGCGCCAGCCCGTGCCCGTGCGGATGGCCGTGATCATGGCCGTGGTCGTCGTGCCCCACGCCGAGCACCACCGCGCACACCAGGTTCACCGCCAGCCCCAGCACCGCGATCGGCAGCGCCTCGGCGAACTGGATCGTGACCGGCGAGATCAGCCGTCGCGCCGACTCGACTCCCATCCACAGCGCCACCAGCCCGAGCAGCACCGCGCTCGTGTAGCCGGCGAGCGCATACGTCTTGCCCGTGCCGAAGGTGTAGCGCGGGTCGGCGGCGCGCCGCCTCGCGAAGACATAGGCGAGGGCCGAGAGCCCGAGCGCCCCCGCGTGGGTGGCCATGTGCCAGCCGTCGGCGGTGAGCGCGAGGGATCCGGTGATCTTCCCGACCACGATCTCGAGCACCATCATCGCGGCGGTCACGCCGACCACGATCCGGGTGCGCGCCTCGGCGCGCCCCACTCCGGCGTGCGAGGCATGGTCGTTGGCGAGGATCGCGTGGCTGGATTCGGTCACGAGCGGTGGTCCGAGCGAGCGGGGTCGAGGGCGCGTGCTCAGCCGAGGCCGAGCGCCGCGAGCACCTTGCGCGCCGCGCGTACCCCGTCGAGCGCGGCGGTGGTGATGCCACCGGCGTAACCGGCTCCCTCGCCGGCCGGGAAGAGGCCCGCCGTGCCGAGCGCCTCGCCGGAGTCCGCGCGTGGAATGCGGACCGGCGAGGAGGTGCGTGTCTCCACGCCCACCAGCACCGCCTCGTCGTTCTCGAAGCCGGGCATCTGGGCGCCGAAACGCCGCAACCCCTCGCGCAGCGGCTCCACGACCCACGCCGGCAGGCAGCCGTCGAGGGCGGCCGGCCGTACCCCCGGGCGGTAGCTCGAGCGCAGCGGTACTTCGGTGGGGCGGCCGGCGAGGAAGTCGACGAGGCGCTGCGCCGGCGCGTGGTAGTTGCCGCCGCCCAGCTCGAACGCGGCCTCCTCGAAGCGGCGCTGGAACGCGATCCCCGCGAGCGGGTCCGCGCCACCACCGAAGTCCGCCGGGTCGACCGTCACGACCACCCCGCTGTTGGCGCGCGGTGCCGAGCGCGAGTGCGCGCTCATGCCGTTGGTCACCACGGCGCCGGTCTCGCTGGTGGCGGCGAGGATCCGGCCGCCCGGGCACATGCAGAACGTGTACACGCCGCGCCCCGCCGCCTGCGCGGTGAGGTTGTAGTCGGCGGGCGGCAGCGCGCCGCCGCGGGCCTCGCGTCGCGCGCCGTAGCGCGCGACGTCGACGCACCACTGCGGGTGCTCGACCCGCACGCCGATCGCGAACGGCTTGGCCTCCAGGCTCACACCGGCGCGGTGCAGCGCGGCGAAGGTGTCGCGGGCGCTGTGGCCGGTGGCGAGGATCGCCGCGTGGGGACGGATGACGGAGCCGTCGTCGAGGACTAGCTCCTCGAGCCGCCCGCCGGCGACCTCGAAGCGCTCTGCCCGGCGCCCGTAGTCGAGGACCACGCCCGCCTCGGCGAAGGTCGCGCGCAGGTTGCGGAGCACGTCGCGGAGCCGGTCCGTCCCGATGTGCGGCCGCCCGTCGGTGAGGATCTCCGAGGGCGCGCCGAACTCGACGAAGCGGCGCAGCACGAGCTCCAGGTCGGCGTCGCGCCGGCGCGTGTAGAGCTTGCCGTCGGAGAACGTGCCGGCGCCGCCCTCGCCGAACTGGATGTTGCTCTCGGGGTCGAACGCGCCGCCACGGAAGAACCGCGCCACGTCGCGGGAGCGGCGCTCGACCTCGCGTCCGCGCTCGATCACCCGCGGGATCACGCCCGCCTCGAGGAAGGTCATCACGGCGAAGAGCCCGGCCGGGCCGGCGCCGATCACGATCGGCTGCACCTCGCTCCGCCGCCGGCCCACCGCGAACGGCGCGGGTGGAACCGGCGCACGCGCCACGTTGGAGTGGCGACTGGCGGCCAGCACCGCGTCCTCGCCCTCGACGTCGACGTCCACCGTGACCACCCAGCGCGGCGGGCGGCCGCGCGCGTCGAGCGAGCGCCGCACCAGCACGAGCCCGCGCACCGCGGCGCGCGCGACGCCGAGCCGGCGTGCCGCCGCGAGCGCCCAGCCCTCGGCGTCGTCGCGCGAGCGAGAGCGAAGATCACGGACGCGGATCGCCATGGCGGGGCGGGGCGGGCTTGCGAGCGGGGGCGTGCGAGCGCGGCGCGACACGCTCGGCGCGGCGCCCCTCGTCCCGCGCGGGACGACACCTTTTCGTGAGGGGGCGCGGCAGGATAGAACCTTCGTCCGATCCGGCAGGGCGAATTAGCACGCACCCTCCCCGAGGAACAGACCGATGCGCCGAACCGTGGTCGCCGTGCTCGCGTTGCTGCCGTGCGTGCTGCTCTCCTCGTGCGCCTACTTCGGCCAGGTCTCGCCCGATGACATCAAGGTGAAGATCCTCGACGTCGAGGTGGGCGTGCCGCGCTCGGGCGGGCTGCCACTCAACTTCCGGGTGCTGCTCACGAACTTCTCGGGCGCCACCCAGAAGATCCAGTCGGTCGACTACACGCTCAAGATCAACGAGGAGCAGTTCCTGTCCGGGAGCGTCAACACGCCGATCGTGCTGGAGCAGAACGCGCAGACCGAGGTCGAGCTGCCGCTCACCGTGAACTACGACTCGATCGGCAAGACCCTCAAGTCGCTGGTACGCCTCTCCAAGAACCGTTACGTGCTGCAGGGGAACGTGGTGGTGGACTCGATCTTCGGCAACGTCCACGTGCCGTTCAAGCGCGAGGGCGAGATCGGGCCCGCCGGGCTCGAGTGAGGAGCCGGCGCCGAACGCCGCCGCCTCGCCCTCGCCGTCGACCGCACCCGCGCCCTCGAACCTCCGACATCCCGCGTCCGCCCCGACCGCAGGAAACCTCCGATGCCACGAATCGACACCTTGCTGGGCCGCGCCCGCCAGATGGGCGCGTCCGACCTTCACCTGTCGGGCGGCTCGCCGCCGATGCTGCGCATGCTCGGCGACCTCAAGCGCGTCGACGGTCCGCCGATCTCCGAGGCCGACGTCGAGGGGCTGCTGCTCGAGATCCTCGAGCCGGCGCAGCGCCGCGAGCTCGAGGAGCGCCAGAGCGTCGACCTCGCCTACGAGGTGCCGAGCGCGGGGCGCTACCGCGGCAACGTGTTCCGCGCCCGCGGCGGCCTCAACGGCATCTTCCGCATGATCCCGCTCCGGGTGCCGACGCTCGACTCGCTGGTGCTGCCCGCCAAGGTGAAGGAGTTCGTGACGTTCCCGCACGGGCTGGTGCTGGTCACGGGTCCGGCGGGGCAGGGCAAGACCTGCACGCTCGCGGCCCTCATCAAGCTCATCAACGAGTCGAGCGCGAAGCACATCCTCACCATCGAGGACCCGATCGAGTTCATCCACCCGCGCGGCCACTCGCTCATCAACCAGCGCGCGGTGCGGCGTGACACCGAGGGCTTCGCGTCGGCGCTGCGCGCGGCGCTGCGCGAGGACCCCGACGTCATCATGATCGGCGAGCTGCGCGACCAGGAGACCATCTCCAACGCGATCCGCGCCGCCGAGACCGGCCACCTGGTGTTCGGGACGCTCATGACCACGTCGGCGCACAAGACCGTCGACCGCATCATCGACGCCTACCCGTCGAACCAGCAGGCGCAGGTGCGCACCATGCTCTCCGAGTCGCTGCGCGCGATCGTGTCGCAGAAGCTGGTGCGGAACTCGGAGGGGAAGGCGATGGTGGCGGCCACCGAGATCCTGATCGCGACCCCGCCGGTCGCCAACCTGATCCGCGAGGCGAAGACCTTCCAGATCCCCTCGGTGCTCCAGACCGGCCGCGCGCTGGGGATGCACCGCCTGGAGGAGTCGCTGCGCGACCTCGTCAAGCTCAACGCGATCACCGCCGAGGCGGCCCTCGAGAAGGCGAACGATCCGCGGACGCTGCGCGAGCTCCTGGGGATGCGGCCATGAGCGAACAGATCCACACCCTCATCCGCGAGCTCAAGGAGCGGCGCGGCTCCGACCTGCACCTCTCGCCGGGCTACCCGATCATCCTGCGGCTCAACGGCGAGCTCACCGAGCGCGACCCGACCGTGCTCACGCCCGCCCACACCCGCGGCTGGATCGAGCCGATGCTCGACGCGCGGCTCAAGGGCGACCTCGAGCGCGCCGGCGAGGCCGACTTCGCCGTCGAGGTGCCGAACGTGGCGCGCGCCCGCGCCAACGTGTTCCGCACCCAGCGCGGGCTCGCGGCGGTGTTCCGCCTCATCCCCGAGCAGATCCCGACGATGGACGATCTCCAGCTCCCCCCCGCGCTGCAGCAGATCCCCAAGCTGCGCAGCGGCCTGGTGCTGGTGGTGGGCCCCACCGGCAGCGGCAAGAGCACCACGCTCGCGGCGATCATCGACGCGATCAACCGCGAGCGCGAGGCGCACATCCTCACCATCGAGGACCCGATCGAGTTCGTGCACCCGAACAAGCGCTCGCACGTGACCCAGCGCGCCGTCGGCATCCACGCGCCGTCGTTCGCCGACGCGATCCGCTCCGCCGGCCGCGAGGATCCGGACGTGATC